>JAQGHH010000015.1 GCA_028288945.1 Phycisphaerales bacterium | reverse complement strand
GCTGAGTGCTGTGTGCTGAATGCCGAGGAAAGACCGTCAGCATCGAGCCGGGCACCCGGTCACTCTCCTTGTGTTATCGGACGAAGGGGACGGAAAACTGTAACCAGTCGGGGCAGTTTATGCGCGGAGGGAAACGTGTCAAACAAGCCATCGAGCGACGGGCCTAGATGACGTAGGTGCCTGACGCCCCGGCGGCATTTCCGTGGCACGGGCGGCGGCGGTACTCCGCCGCATTGGCCGTACTTCGTAGGTTCGGCCCTGCCGAACGTCTTGCCTCCGGACGAGAAAACCGTACCAAAATGTAGGGCGTACTTCAGTACGCGGCCTCCCGGGCATCGCTCGCGAGAATCGCGTACTGAAGTACGCCCTACGCGACGCTGTGGGGTCGTTTTTGCCGAACGTTTTCTCCCCGCCCTCCACGATTCTTTAGGAAGGCCTTTGCGGCTGAAATTGCACTCCACACGTCGCATGTGCTACGGTTACTGCATGGATGATGCCGCAAACAATGCGGAAGCGCCTATTGAACCAAGCGCGTCTCAAGAACATTCCTGCCCCGACTGCGGCCAGCCCGTCGGCGAGAGCGCCCGCGTGGGGCCGGTGCTCGTTTGCCCGCATTGCGGCAGTCAATTCTTTCCGCCCGCGCCGGACGAAGCCGATGAATCGGGCGAAGACAACTCCGACAGTCCCAAACGCAATGCCCACCATGAAGAGGAATTGCGCGAGCTGCGCATCCGGCAGTTCAGCACGCTCCGGCGGACGGCGTACCGGACGCGGTCTTACTTTGTCATAGGCACAGCGGCGTGTTTGATCGTCGCGATCCAGCTCATGATTCGCGGCGTGCAGGCCCTGCACCTGGTCGGCTGGCGCGGGCGGCCGATTGGGTACTTTCTCGCCGCGGGGGCATGCCTCGTCGGCATGGTCGAGTTCGGCATCCGCGTCGCACGCGTGCAGCGCGGGATCAACGCCGACCTCCGTGCCCGCGAACTCGAAGAGATCGAGGCGGCCAGCCGCGAGCCCGACTTCACCCCCCTCTCCGACGGCAGCCAGCAGGCACGCAATCTCGAACAAATGGTCGGAAACGAGATTCACCGCGGAGACGCAGAGAGCGCGGACGAAAATCCATTGCCGCACACGCGGTCCCCAGGCACGTCTGATTCCTAAAACGTAAAGACGTAAGGAAGGATTACACTGGAAGATCCCCCCTTACGTCACGGCTCCTCGCCTTCCCATCTGTGTCCATCGGTCCCCATCCGTGGCAACAAGCATTTGCATTTCTCTGCGGCCTCCGAGTCTCCGCGGTGAACCCAGCTTTACTCCGCGCGGGCTTCCGCCGGGGCAAAATTCTTCATGCGTTCGAGCAATTGGGAGCGAAGCGCCTTCACGTCATACGACGCCGCGGCGGGGACGCGGAGCATCGGAATGCCGGCGGCGGCGAAGGCTCGGTCCACGAACGTGTCGCGCTCCGCGCGGTCGCGCCGCTGGTGCGTGCGGTCGTCGAGCTCGATCACCAGCGCGATGGCGGTGGTGTCCAAGTCGGCCAGAACGAAGTCCACGTGTTTCTGTGAGATCTTTCCGCCGAACCCGGCTTTCCACGCGTCGCCGGAGCAGTTGATCACGTCCGCCAATCGCACCTTGGGGCAAATCATCAACTGGCCCGGTAGCGCCCGGCGCAGCGCGTGATAGAAGACGCTCTCGCCCCGGCTCAGCAAAAATTCCCGCGAGAAATACGGCAGCGGCCCCGGCCCGCCGAGCACCTTCCGCAGCACCGCCAGCAGCGCGACGAAAAGGACCAACCCGATAAGCAGCGCGATCGACTGGGGGAGGGACATGGCGGGAAGGATACACGGGAATGGGAATCGAGGTGATTTGCGATTGCCGATTTGCGATTTGCGATTGGAACAATCTTAGATCTGAAATCTCAGATCCGAGATTTCAATTTTCCAATCCCCAATCGCAAATCGGCAATCGCAAATCGCAAATGGCTTCCTTCACTTCCCCGCCCCGGCGACCCGTTCCTGCGGGGCCTTTGGCTTTGCGGGTTCAGTCTCGGGTGACGCGACCGCGACGGCCGCGCCTTCGACGGTCCGCTCTCCCGGGTTGCCGACGATCTGCTCGTTGCCTTCCAGGCCCGAGACGATTTCGACCTCGTTGCCGTAGTCGACGCCGAGCTTCACGTTCTGGAAGTGGACTTTGCCGTCCTTGATGATGCCGACCTGGGTGCCGTCCGCGCCGCTCACGAGGGCCGGCGCGGGGATGACCAGCGGCGGCTGCTCGCGCATCACGTGGAAGACCGCCTCGACGTACATGCCCGGCAGCAGCGCGAAGTCGGCGTTGGGGACTTTCACTTCGGTGAGCAGTGACCGCGCGGTGGGGTCGAGGTAATTGGTCGTCCCCATCACGACGCCGGTAAACTCGCGCCCCGGCCGCTCGCGGGCGGTGACCTTCACTTCCATCCCCTTCTTGATCGTCAGCGCGTAAGTCTGCGGCACGTTCACGAACACGCGCAGCACGTCGTTCTGCGCGATCTTGAACATCGGCAGCGTGTCGATGCTCGTCGGGTTGGCGAGAATCAACGAGCCCACGTCAAACGCGCGGCCACTGACCACGCCGCTGAATGGCGCGACGACTTTCTCGAACGACTGCAGTTCGGTGAAGCGCTTCACGTCCGCCTCGGCGACGGCGACGTTTGCCTCGGCGGAGCGCAAGGCGGATTGGGCGGAATTGTAGTTCGCCTGGAACTGCTCCAGCTCCTGCTGCGTTACGCCGTTGGTCCCTTTCAGCGACTCATACCTTTTCCACGTTGCCTGGGCGAACCCCAGATCGGTCTTCGCCTTGGCGGCGCTGGCCTGCATCTGCTGGAGCGACGCCTGGGCGGCGCGAAGCTGTTGATCGACTTCGGGTGAATCGACGTCGGCCATCAACTGGCCCGCCGTCACCTGGTTGCTGATATCGACGTAATATTTTTTGAGGTAACCCGTCGTGCGGGCGAAAATGGAGACCTCCTGCCACGGGCGCAATGAGCCGGGGAGATGCACGTCGAGGGTTTCCGATGACCGCCTGGGCGTCACCGCCGTTACAGGCACGGGCGCGTTGAGCGCCGCCTGGGCGTCGGCGTTCAGCTCGGTGGCCAGATGCAGACGGGGGAGCACTCCCACCGTCAGCATGATCGCAATCACAACCACCGCCACGACTGCCGCCGCGATGATCCAGCCCTTCCGGGCGTGGGGGATATTGAGATCGACGCGGTCGTGCTCCGCGGCGTGGCCGTTGCCGTTGTCGGGGGGTGCGCCGCCGTTTGAATCGTGCCGCTGTGCGAGCGGCGGCGGCGTGAGTTGACTGCTACTTCCCATGTCGGACTCCAATTTAGTATCGCTTAAGCTTCCATCAATTCAGGCTCGACCGGCCGGTGCGGCGGCTGCTTGCGCAACGCGCTGTAGACCAGCGGGACGAAGAACAACGTGTAAAACGTCGCGACACCCAGCCCGCCGATTACGGCGCGGCCCAGCGGCGCGTTCTGCTCGCCCCCTTCACCCAGGCCCAATGACATCGGCAGCATCCCCAGGATCATCGCCAGCGCCGTCATGATGACCGGCCGCAACCGGGTCAGTCCGGCGGCCAGCGCCGCGTCGTGGGCGTTGGCGTCGTGCTCCTTCCGGTAATCGTTGGCGAAGGTGATCATCAGAATCGAGTTCGCCGTCGCCACGCCGATGCACATGATGGAGCCCATCAGCGATGGCACGCTGATCGTCGTATGGGTGGCGAAGAGCATCCATAAAATGCCGGCGATCGCGCCGGGCAGCGCCATAAGAATGATCATCGGATCGAGCCAGCTCTGGAAGTTCACCACCATCAGAAGATACACCAGCACCACCGCCCCGATGATGCCGACCGCCAGGGCGCGGAACGACGAGTTCATGCTTTCGACCTGCCCGCGGACGGTGATGGTCGTGCCCTTGGGGAGCCTGGGCTTGATCGCGGCGATCTTCGCGTCGATGCCCTTGGCGACGGAGCCCAGGTCGGCGTCCTGCACGTTGGCCTGGATGTCGAGCGTCGGGACGATGTTGTAGTGCGTGATGTTGGTCGGGCTCACGCCGCGGCTGATCGTGGCCATGTTGCCCAGGAGCTGCGGAACGCCGTTCCTGGTCACCATCGGCGTGTTTTGAAGGGAATTGATGGAATCGATTTTATATTGCGGCGTCATGACCGAGACCGTGTATTGCACGCCGCGTTGCGGGTCCAGCCAGTAGTTGGGTGAGACCTGTCCGCTGGACGAAAGCGAGATCAGCAAATCGCTGGCCGCGGTCTGCTGCGTGATGCCCAGCTGGTTGGCCATGGTGCGGTCCACGTCCACGCGCAGGTCGGGCGTCTTCATGACCTGGTGGATGTGCACGTCCGCCGCCCCGGGGATGCCGGCGATCTCGCCGCGCAGCTCCTGGGCGATCTTCAGGTTCTCCTCGCGGTTGGCCCGGGGCCCGAGCACCTGCACGTCGATCGGCGCGGGCAGGCCGAAGTTCAAAATCTGCGTGGCGATGTCCGCGGCCTGGAACCAGAAGCCCAGTTCCGGGAACTGCCGGGGAAGCTGCTTGCGCAGGTTCTTGATGTAGCCGCCGGTCGGGTGATGGTTCTCCTTGAGGGAGATGAGGATTTCCCCGTCGGCGGGCGAAATCTGTGAGCCGTCGCTCAGCGACATGTTGATGCCGCTGTTGGGGAT
>JAQGHH010000012.1 GCA_028288945.1 Phycisphaerales bacterium | reverse complement strand
AAGGCCATGCTCGAAGACGTCGCGATCGTCACGGGAGGCACCGCGATCTTCGAAGAGCTGGGCATCAAGCTCGAGAACGTCGAGCTCGCTCAGCTCGGCCGCGCCAAGAAGATCCGCGTGGACAAGGACAACACCACGATCATCGAAGGGGCCGGCGACGAGAAGGCCATCAAGGGCCGCATCGAGCAGCTCAAGAACGAGATCGACAACACCACCAGCGACTACGACCGCGAGAAGCTCCAGGAGCGCCTTGCCAAGCTCGCCGGGGGCGTCGCCCAGATCAACGTCGGGGCCGCCACGGAAGTCGCGATGAAGGAAAAGAAGGCCCGCGTCGAGGACGCGCTGCACGCGTGTCGCGCCGCGGTCGAAGAAGGCATCCTCCCCGGCGGCGGCGTCTCGGTGATCCGCGCCGCGGCCAAGGTGCTCGATAACCTGAGCAAAAAGGCCGCCAGCGACGACCATCGCGTGGGCATTGAGATCGTCCGCCGGGCGGTCGAGGCCCCGATTAAGCAGATCGCCGAAAATGCCGGCGTGGACGGCGCGGTCATCGCCCAGAAGGTCAAGGAGTCGAAGGAAGTTAACTTCGGCTACAACGCCCTCACCCATGAGTACGGCGACATGCTCAAGATGGGCGTGATCGTCCCGACCAAGGTCGAGCGCACCGCCCTGCAAAACGCAGCGAGCATTGCGTCGCTCCTGCTGACAACGGATGCGATCGTCAGCGAAATCAAGGAAGACAAGCCCGAACCCGCCGGCGCAGGCGCGGGCGGCGGCATGGGCGGGATGTACTGATCCCGTCGTCACACAAGTTAGAGTTGTCGAACAACGAAACGCCCGCGGAGCCACGCTCCGCGGGCGTTTCTTGTTTGATGTGTAGTCAGACTACTCGGTCCTTGCAGTCACGCGGTCATGCTCACAAATCCACCATGCAAGCGCCCAGGGCGTAGGGGCTCGCGAATGCACTGGCACGCGTCGCGGGCCACTTCAATGAAATCAGATAGGGTCCGCACTGCGGACCTTTTTTTCCTGCTCGCAGACCGCGTATTTGCCAACCAGCAATATGCGCCATACCGCTTTCGCGCCGGGTACGGCGGTTGCACATCATCTCCGCCCTGAATCGGAATCCGTCGGATGCTCAGGCCCACGGGAATGCGTATGCAAGACAGCACACCGATCGTCACAGGGAAGGACGGCCTTCGCGGCGAGCTCGTCGGGTCGCCTGACACGCGGCGCGAGGGAACTCGCGAACTCGTATTGCAGGACGGACGGCGGGTGATCGTGCCTGCGGAATTGTTGCAGGCACGGTCTGATGGGAGCTTTTATTTGCCACTATCTCCAAGCGAGCTCGAGGGCATTCAGGCAGCGTCAACAATGCAAGAGGGCATTGTCATTCCGCTGGCACGAGAGCAACTCGCGGTCGGCAAACGGAAAGTGCAGACCGGGGGTGTGCGGGTTTCCACACACGTGCGGGAGTACGAAGAAGTTGTCGATGTTCCGCTCGAACGGGAGGTGGTTAACGTGGAGCGGGTGGAGGTGGGGAGGGTGGTCGAGGTGGTGCCGGAGGTGAGGCGGGAAGGCGATACGCTCATTGTCCCGCTCGTCGAGGAGGTGCTGGTCGTGGAGAAGCGGCTGGTGCTGCGTGAAGAAGTGCGGGTCACCACTCGCCGATCGCAGACGCATCAACCTCAGCGTGTGACGTTGCGGAGTGAAGAGGCCGAGATCGAGCGGATTGCCCCGGCATCGTCGCAGGATCAAGCGTAATGGCGCGGGGCTTGCGGCGACACATTTGTCGGCGCGGAAGCACGGACCGCGTCGCGAAGTACACCGTTAGGCCTGTTTGAATTGAAAAGGAGCCAGCCATGGCTTGCACAGTGATTGGATTGTTCGACAGCGCGGGCGAGGCCGCCGACGTCAGGCGCGAGCTCATTGCGGTGGGTCTTCCCGAAAGCGATGTGACGATGTCGACCTCCTCAGATAAGGCTGGAAGCGGGGACGCTTCCGGGCGGCGGAGCTTTTGGGAGGAACTCAAGTCGATGTTCACCGGAGACCGCAACAGCCGTTACGCGGAGTACTACGCCGAGGGAACGCGCCGGGGCGGCACGCTCGTCACTGCGACGACGCCCGACAACCTGGCCGACCGGGCGGCCGACATCATGCGTGATCATAACGCCATCGACGTTGACGAGCGCGCCGCCCAATGGCGAAGCGCCGGATGGGCGGGCGTTCCTGATGCCGGCACAGCCACCACGGGCTCCACGGCGGGCACGGCCGCCACGGGCGAGGCCCGGATTCCCGTGGTCGAAGAGCAGGTTGCCGTCGGCAAGCGCGAGGTGAGCCGGGGCGGCGTGCGCGTCGTGCGTCGCGTAACGGAGCAGCCCGTCGAGGCCGATGTGACCCTCCGCGAGGAACGCGTCAATGTAGAGCGCAGGCCCGTTGAGCGTGACCTGACGAGCGCCGACGTGAACCAGGCATTTCAGGACAAGGTCGTTGAAGTGACGGAGACGGCCGAGGAACCGGTGGTCGCCAAGACGGCCCGGGTCGTCGAAGAAGTGGCGGTAAACAAGGAAGCTCAGCAGCGGACAGAGAAAGTCCGTGATACGGTTCGCAAGAGCGACGTCGAGGTCGAGCGCATCCCGGGCCAGCAGGCTGCCGAGCGCACCGACCGAAGCGTCGAAGAAAGCCCGGCGGATCAGGCCAGTCGCACTCGTGCGCGAACGAACGAGCCGTAACAGGTTCCAAGGAGTCGCAGGCACGTCGTCAACAAAGGTGGTGGCGGATGAGCGTCAATCGAGCATTGGTGACGTCCTGTGCTGTTGCACTTTCACCCCTGGGAGTTCTAGTTAACGGCTGTGCCGACTGTGCGTGCCGGCCGCACCCAAACACGTGCACCGCGAAGGCTCCCAAAATCAGCGACGAGCGGATGCAGCATGACCTGGCGATGGCCGACAATCAGGTCTACCTCGTGACCGATCTGGAACGCCACACCGACCCTGACGGTCACGGCTACTACACTTTCACCTTTAATCCCCATTGGCCCGACTATCCGTTCGCGGACACGGAAGTCGGGCGTGTAGCCGCGGCCGATCTGCTCGCCCGAGGGCCCGATGGCGTCGGGCCCTCGGGCGAGCGGGCTACGGTGATCCTGGTGGCGGCCGGCGGCGTGCAGCAACTGCAACCAATGATCGAAATCGGAAGGCGATAGCGGGCGCGTGCGCGGACGGGCGGGCGGTACAGCGGCAAGGTTCCCGCCGCATACCATCTCCTTGCGGATCTTTGAATGGGACGATCACGGCAGGTGAAATCCTGACATTCGTTCCCAACTTCACGAACTTTCCATCGTCTTATAGTTAGAGGAACCCGGAAGGCTCCTCCCATGTGAAGCAAGGAGCGGTGTCATGTTCAAGATCAAGCACTTTCTGGAACCGGTCGAGGCGGGCGACGGGCAGCGAATCTGGGCGGAGCCGATCGGGCTCACGCGCGATTTGCAGGAGTGGTGCCGGATCGATCATGTGCTTTGTCACCTGGGCCCGACGCGGCAGATTTGGGAATGGTTTGAGAGCCATCCGGGGGGGTACGATTACTTCCGCGCGTGCTACCACGAAGCCCTGGCGAATGGCCCGTTCCGCCCGGCACTTCAGCAGCTTGCCTGTGCGGCAATGAAGGACGACTTCACGCTCGTCTACGACGGCGACGACCCCCAGCATAACACCGCCACGGCGTTGTACGAGTTCATCAGCGAGCTTGAGGCCTATTGCACCGACGACGGGGGCGAGAAGTAATCAGAGGAAAGCGTTTCGCACCTCAATGAATCAAAGACAAGGAGCCCGGCGGCACTTTACTTGGTGCCGCCGGGCTCCTTGATGTTGTGGATCACGTTATTGTCGGGAACTGTTGGCTATAGTGATTTGGTGGATGTTCACTTGGCGGGGGCAGCGCCGGGCCGGCCGCCCTGGCGAGCCATGCCTTGGAACGTCGCGAGCATTTTTTGTTTCATGGCGACGTTGACCTCGGCAACGGTCTTGTACTTGCCGCCGTCGACTTCATCCGCCAGGTCGGTCATCACTTTGCCCATCGCCTGCATCATGGGGATTTGCTGCTTCAATTTTTGCAGGTTCTGAAGCGAAGTCATGTCAACTTTCCAGTCGCCGTCTACCTTTTTCATGTGCAGGGCATTGTCGCGCGCTGCGGCGGCCGCGGCGGGCTTGTTGTCGGCGTCGGGCTTACGGGAGACGGTGGCGCGGTTGCCGTCAATCTTGACGTCGGCATCATCCACATGGTCGGCGTACTGAGTCATCGCCTGGTTCATGCCGATGCCGCCCGAGACGCCTTTGATACCTTCTTCACCGAACTTGCTGGTCAGCGCCTTGTCGAGCTTCAGCCGGCCGGCAACCACCGGCGTAAGGGCGTCGATCATCGCGTCGGTGTCGTCGGTCCGCACCATGTACTTCCGGGCGCCGTCGGCGTCCCCCTTGCTCATCGCCTGGGCGAAGCTTTTGGCCGTCTGTTTGATCTCGGACTCATCGCCGGCCCGAACCGATCCGGCGAAACAGACAAGCACGGCCAAGCCGGCGAACCATCGAGATGCGGTGAACATGGTCATCTCCTGATGATGTGAATCACTTTCCACCCCGGCTATCGGCGCGGAAAGCTTCAATGGGGAATACCCGCGGGAATGGCAGGCGTTAACGGGAGGGGGAGGAAGTGCTGAGTGCCGAGTGCTGGGTGCTGAGTGAAAAGGCAGAAGAGGACTTAAGAGCGCGAGCGGACGTCGGAACTGCCCTTCGCTTTCTCCTAAGCTCAGCACTCAGCACCCAGCACTCCCTCCCCGTTTGGAATCACTCTCCCGCGCCGCTATAGTGCGCCGGAGGTTCGGATTTTACTCGATTCGGAGCGGACGTAAGCGTGCTGGATTCGAAACAGTTGCTGGAAGATCTGACTCCGCCGCAGCGCGAGGCGGTGATGCACGTGGACGGGCCGCTGCTGATCGTCGCCGGGGCGGGCAGCGGGAAGACCCGGGTCATCACCCGGCGGGTCGCCTACCTTATTCGCCAGGGAATCCCGGCGCCGGCCATCCTCGCCATCACGTTCACCAACAAGGCGGCGGGGGAGATGAAGAGCCGGGTGAGCAATGTAGTGGGGCGGCAGATGCGCGACTTCGGCCGGATCGATCAGCCGTGGCCGACCATCTGCACGTTCCACTCGCTTTGCCTGCGCTCTCTCCGTCATTTCGCGCCGCGAATCGGGTTGCCGGCGAACTTCACGATCTACGACAGTTCCGACCAGAACAAGGTCGTGAAGGAAGCGCTGAAGATGCTGGACGTTTCCAGCACCAACTTCTCGCCCGCGACCGTGCACGCGACGATCAGCAACGCCAAGAACCAGCTCATCGGCCCGGACGCCTTCGCCCAAACCGCCGGCGACTTTTACCAGCGCACCGTCGCCCGCGT
>JAQGHH010000267.1 GCA_028288945.1 Phycisphaerales bacterium | reverse complement strand
GCACCAACACGCTCGTGCTGATCTTCAGCAGCCTGACGATGGCCCTGGCGGTGGACGCCGCCCAGAAGCGCCAGAAAAAGCGAATGGTGAAGTGTCTGGCCGCCACGCTCGCCTGTGCGTTCGCGTTCATGGGAATTAAGGCCTACGAGTATCATGCGAAGTGGGTCCATGAAACGGTCGTCGCCCGCGAGGGCGATGCGGGCTCCGCGTCAGCCGCGGTCTACGTCTACGACGGTCACGTCCACCACGAACCCAATGGTGACCTGCTGCTCACGGGCTACCGCGCCCCGCTGGAAAAGTTCGCCGACGCGAAGATCGGCTTCGACATCCATCTCGTCAGCGAGCACGGGCTTAAGACGTTCACGGAGGCCGAGGCCGGGCACCCGGTGAAGGCGCAGGAATACACTATCAAGGCCTCGAACGTCGGCACGCAGATCCAGTACGGCCCGTGGAAGAACATCTTCTACGCCTGCTACTTCACCCTCACCGGCGTCCACGGCATTCACGTCCTCGGCGGAATGATCCCCTTGACGATTCTTCTCGTGCAAGGCCTGCGCGGAAAATTCTTCGCCTCCCACACCGAGTATGTCGGCCTTTACTGGCACTTCGTGGATTTGGTGTGGATTTTCCTTTTTCCGTTGTTGTATTTGATATAGGAATAGTTGTCAGTTGCCGGTTGCCAGTGAAGGAAGCAGAAGGGACAAACCGTATTCACCGCCTTCACTCGCAACCGACAACTGACAACTGACTGACCCAATGGCAATCATTGACTCTGCCGACCGCATGGAACATCCGGATGCGCCGCACGGCGTGAGCATGCCGGCGCCGCACCATGCGATCAACTACCTTCGCATCTTTCAGATCCTGGTTGGGCTGACGCTCCTGACGGTGACGGTGGCGTTTCTGCCGATCCACAACGAGATGATCAACGTCGTCGTCGCTCTGGTCATCGCGTCCACGAAAGCCGCGTTCGTCGCGCGGTACTTCATGCATCTAAAGTTTGAGGGGAAGCTGATCTACACGATCCTGTTCGTGCCGCTGGGCCTGGCCGTCATTCTCGCGATCGCCCTCATCCCCGACATCGCCCTGGGCCGGGGCACGGACTTCAACGACATGGTCGGATGGTTCGAAAAGCTGCATCATGGGTTGGTGGGGGTTGTCAGTTGTCCGTTGTCAGTGGTCAGTTGTTGACAGGGACCGTTCGGTTCCCCCTCCCCTCTGTACTCGGCCGAGAGGGGGAAGGTGCTTGCACTCGTGTTGCCCTATGCGTCGCCGCACAACCCGGCCGCGGCGCCTAGGATTCCTCTTTCGCAACTGACCACTGACAACGGATAACTGACACCCGCAAAATGACAACGCCCATCATCGACATCACCCACCTCACGCACCGCTACGGCCCCCGCGTCGCGCTCGACGACTTGTCTCTTCAAATCAATGCCGGCGAAGTCTTTGGCTTCCTCGGTCCCAACGGCAGCGGCAAAACCACTTTATTTCGCATTCTCGCCACGCTCATTCCCACTGACGCCGGTCGGGTGAAGCTGTTTGGCCTTGACGCGGCAGAGGGGCGGGATCGCATCCGTCAGCAGATTGGGGTGGTGTTTCAGTCGCCCAGTCTGGATAAGCAACTCACGGCCGCCGAGAACCTGACGCACCAGGGGCATCTCTACGGGCTGCGCGGGGCGGACCTTCGTGGACGTGTCGAACAGGCGCTGGCGACGGTTGGATTGGGCGAACGCGCTGGCGAACGTGTGGAAAGCTTCAGCGGCGGCATGCGGCGGCGCGTCGAAGTCGCAAAAGGACTGCTCCATCGCCCGCGGGTGCTATTGCTCGACGAGCCGAGCACAGGGCTCGACCCGGCAGCCCGAATCGAGATGTGGCGGCATTTGCGCCAGATCAATGAGCGCGACGGCGTGACGGTGCTGGTCACCACGCATTTGATGGAAGAGGCCGAACGGTGCGGACGCCTGGCCGTGCTGGCCCGCGGCCGCCTGCTCGCGGCGGACACGCCCGCGGCGCTCAAGGAGCGAATCGGGGGCGACGTCATCACCATCGCCTCCGCCCACCCCGCCGAATTACGGACGGCGTTGCGTGAACGACTGGGCGTGGAAGCTCAGGAGGTCGACGGCACGCTCCGCATCGAGCGCCCCCGCGGCCACGAATTCGTCCCGCAGCTCATTGAAGCAGTGCCCGGCATGGTCGATTCCGTCTCCGTCGGCAAGCCGACCCTCGAAGACGTCTTCATCCAACTCACCGGTCAACGCCTGAGCGAAGCAGACGAACCACTCCCAGAACCCAAGCGCCGCCGTTGATCGCGCACAGGCGAGCTACACCGAGATGGATTGCTTTCCTATCTTCCTCAGCGATCAGAACTCAGCACTCAGCACTTTTCTCAAGAGTGTCGATTACTGATGCGGACCTTGAACCGGTCCACATCGATCTGGAGCCCGTCGCCCGGTCCGCCGTTGACGTGGCCGTTGAGCCCGTAGAAGACCTGCTTGCCGTTTCGGCGATTGGTGATGAGATTCCGCATGCGGAGGAGGCCGAGATGATGGCTGACCGTGGGCTGTGGGAGGCCAAGTTCCTCGCAGAGGTTCGTGACGTTCTTTTCCCCGTTTGCCAGCAGCATCAGAATGTTGATGCGCGTCTTATCCGATAGGAGCCGAAACAACCCCACGAGCGGCTCCAACTCCTGCTCAACAACCGCGGTCGATCGCTTCATGTCCAATTCTCCTTAGCCGCAGCCACCAATCACGGAAACTCGAGAGATGACTCGCGCATTGGCCTAACCCTTTTAACTACATTTAACTACACGTGTCTTGTAATGAAGGAAACACAACTGTGCAAGCGCAGATTCCTATCTTTGTTACGGCGGCCCAAAATAATGCAATCCGCAGACCAGGAGCATGAGGTTGCATCGCTCGCGGATGAACCACGGGTTACGGCGGTTTGCAGCGACACCGATTCATGACCGCATGTTCTCGCGGACGTCCGACGCGACTTGACCTCGCGTTGTCGGCCATTACAATCCGGGTCAGACAACAAGGATCCCCGGGGCCATGGTCTAACGGGATGACGGCTGAATCGCATTCAGCAAATCGGGGTTCGATTCCCCGTGGCTCCATTCGACTCGCTGCGCTCGCTCATGGTGGGCCGGCAGAGGCTCTTTCGTCTCGCTGCCTTCGCTCATCGCAGACCCGGCGGTGGTTTCATTTCTTTCGAACTCTGCATCCCTCACTGCTTCCTGTTCAACGCTCCGTCGATTGGAGCCGAAATAAGATGTGCGGCAGTGCCGTTGTGGATCCTGCCTGCGGGACTGCGCTGAAATCCGGCCTTCGCATCGAAGGGATCCGCGGATAGGTTGTAATCCTCCGCTCGCGCCAGTGGCCAACCGCTATGCCGACATCGTTTTTGCAGTCGCCGGAACTTAGCCTGCTTCCCAAGGCCGGGCACGCGCCGCCGGGGGCGAAGAATTCTTTTTTCGCGTATCAGCCGGGCGGTTCCAAAGGCGCGGGCAATCCATTTCCAAACACGCGGGCGGTGACCCTCAAAAAACGCGACGGCGCGCCCGTCGGACTGGAAGTCGTGGCGGGGAACGGGGCGCAAGTCGAAACCCTTTACGACGAGGCGACGGGATGCTGCGCTTACCTGTGGGGCATTGCGGGCCACCCGGATATTCCCCGGGCCGGGTTGTTGCGATGGTGCCTTGATGTAGTGAACTCCGGCGATCCGTCGCCCTTGCGGCAGATGGTCGGACTGTTCGTCGTTCTAATTGACGACCGGCGCAATGAACGGGTCCGCATGATATCGGACCACATGGGCTTGCGCCCCTGGTTCGTTGGCCGGTACGACGGCCGGCTGGTTTGTGGCAGCAACGTGTGGGACATCCAGGATGCGGGCCTTAACGCGGGGGGCGTGAACTACGACGCCGTCGCCTCTTGGGTCCGTTACGGCTACGACTGCACCGGCCAATCGCTCCTGGCCGACTTCCCCCAAATGGGTTACGGCGCGGTCGGCACGTGGGAGAAGGGAGCGTACTCAGAAGTCGAATACGCCCCTTACACCGGCGGCGAAGCGCGCCCGCCGGAACATGAAGTGATTGCGGGAATGCATGATCGAATGTCGCGCACATTCGATGCGCTGACTGGCGACCTTGGTCACGTGAGCATCGCCCTTTCGGGCGGGTACGACAGCCGGTACTTGGCCGCGCTGGCCAGCAATCGAAAGCATTTGAAGGTCGAGCCCTTTTCCGTGCGCGACCGCGAGGCGGAGGGGATGGCGGCGTCGATGGTCGCCGAGGGGCTGCGGCTGGATCTGCAGATCCTCCGCACGGACGGCTCGCTCTGGAATATGTTCGAGGAGCCGTACCAGTTCACGGCCGGCGGGTTCCCGATGACCAAGCAGCTCTCCGAGCTGGTCGCGCTTCAGCGGCCCGGCGTGACGTGCTTGAACGGTTTCATTGGCGACCCGATCGTGCGTGGCACGATCGATCGCGCCTAGGACAAGAACGAACGCGAGAGCAAGGAAGACCCCGCCGTGGTGTTCCAGCGCGCCCAGCGAATGAAACACACCCATGCCCGGTTTGACCTGCTCGACCCGGGTACTGTCGCGCGTTGCGACGAGCGCACGCTCGCCGTTTGGCGCAAAAAGCTCGACCGCTGGCGGCAGACGGGCCACGCGTTTTTCGGGGCGAATGTTTTCGTCCGCCAGCGCCATTATCTGTCGAACAATTTCCTCCAGCACATCGACATTGCCGAGGCGATCGTCCCCTTCACCGCGTGGGAAGTGATCCAATACAAGCTGAACCACGATAGCGCCTGTTTCCGCTGGGAGACGTACGAGGCTTTGTTCCGCACGTACTTCCCGGAAATCGCGCACGTCCCGCACAACTCGAAGATGGGCGCGAAAAATGACCTGAACCCCAAGCCCAGCAGGGCGACCAGGCAATGGGCCGCGGCTGCTCTGGCCGCGCTGGCCCGTTCCGGTTGCGTGCCGGTGCTGAGCCGCCGGAAGTCTGTCCCGCGGCTGATCGGGGCGTTATTGGGCCGCCGGGACGTTGAGGTGGTGGCGCAATTCGCCTATCGCCTGGTGATGCTCGATCAGCGGATGCGGCGGGCGGGACTTCCGTTCGATTGGCGGGGGATTTGATTGGCTATTTGTCAGTTGTCATTTGCAAAGACGATTAATGTCGAACCACGTCCGATCCGCTGCGCTACCCTGCATTCAGGGACCGATAACTCGATTGCGATTGCCACTTTTACCTTGTACGAAGGGTCGGATCGTCCGGTAAATCCGGCATTTTCAGTATTCCCGGCCTTGCGGCAAAATCTGCGCACCCGCTCTAAAGGTTCCACCCGACAAGTCGATACTAGGAGTGTCAAACGGCATCGCCGGCCGGTTGGCATCAGGTACCCGGGATGAGGGACGCGGACGCCGCGGCCTCCGGGCGTTCGGAGGCCACGCCTCGCACCGAGGAGAGAAATGCAAATGAGCACGACCACGAAAATGAAAGACGTCCTCACCACCGGCGAAGTCGCCAAGATCTGCAACGTCGCGCCGCGCACCGTCAGCAAATGGTTCGATTCGGGCGCGCTGCACGGCTACCGCATCCCCGGCAGCAAGGACCGGCGCATCCCCCTCAACCAGCTCATCCGCTTCATGAAGCAGCACGGCATGCCCCTCAACGGCCTGATGACCGGCTGCACCCGCGTGCTCATCGTCGACGACGAGCAGGACATCGTGGAGGTGCTCGAAAAGATCCTCGAGGACGAGGCGAAGTACGAGGTGGAGGTGGCCCGCGGCGGGTTTGCCGCCGGCGTCATCGCCGAGAAATTCCGCCCCCACGTCATCCTGCTCGACCTGCACCTCAAGGACATCGATGCCCCCGAGGTCAGCAAGCAGGTGAAGAAGAACGCCGACCTCCAGCTCACCAAGGTGATCGCCATGAGCGGCAAGATCACCGACCAGGAAGCCCAGGGCCTGATGCCGCAAGGTTTTGACGGATTCCTGCGCAAGCCCTTCCACGTGCGGCAGGTCATCGAAGCCGTCGAAGACGCGATGGCCGTGGTCTACTAGCCGCCAACTAAATCTCTGCCCAGGTTTCGCAAGGATGCGGAAGAGGTCATCTCGGAGGGGATGACCTCTTTTTTTTTATCTTCGTGGTTCCTCGCCCTATTCAATTTCGACTTTTGCATTTTGCACTTTGCATTCATTCCCCTGAAGAATTGAATGCAAAGTGCAAAATTCAAAATGCAAAAGTTAAAATGAGGGGCGGGCGGAGGAGAGGGGTCGCTGGAAGGGAATTCGGCTCGCTATTCCGGGGCGTCTTGTGCGGGCGAGGAAGTTGGCGGCACGAAAGATTTGGGCCGCGTGGTGTCATCTTTCAGGTTCAGCCGGGCACCGTCGACGCCGTTCCTGGAAATGACCAGGTAGCGCTTGTCGATGATCTGTTGGCGTGTCTCGCGGTCCTTGTCCAACGCCTTCTTCTGTTCTTCCATCATCCTCTGCAATCGCTCGATCCGGTCCTTGCGCTCGTCGAGGCCTTTGTCGAAGAGCAGGGTGATCTTCGTCCGTAATTCGTTCAGCAGCCGCTGTTTTTCCGCCCCTTGCGCGGTTCGCAGATCCCGACAGATCGCGAAGATCTGGTCGTCGAGCTCGCACTCCTCGACCCGCAGTTTATAGATGGATTCGGATTGCACCCGCAGCGCGTTGATGTTGCGGACCAGTCCCGAGAGCACGCGCTTGAGGTTGTCCTTGTGCGGGCCTTCGTTGATTTTTTGGACGAACGCCAGGCGGTTGGGCGCGTGCAAGGCAAGGAATTTCTCCGTTTCCTTCCATTCCTCATCGGTGACAGGGAACTTCGGACGCCCGCCCATGCCGGCCCGCCCGCCGTCGCCACGGTCGCGCTCGATGGCCCGGTCGGGACCCGCGCCGTTCGCCTCGGGGCGCCCGGGCCGTCCCGCGGGGCGTTCTGCCGCCAGTACGACGATCGGTCCTGCGAATAAGCCCCACGCGGCCAGCCGAACGAACTTCCCGTATTTTTTCGTTTCGCTACTCATTGGGCACGTCTAAGCCGGGATAAGCCTGTACCTGGTCAACCCTGGTCTGCGAAAGCTCCGCGATCTCCCGTTCGGTCGTGTCGAGCATCGCAAGGCCCTGCTCGGGCTGTGTCGGGTTCACCGTTTCGAAGCTGCGGGCCATCTCCTCGGCCTGTTTTGCGGATTCGTCATGGCCCTCGACGTATGAATTCTGATTGGGCGGAGCTGGGAGGTTCATGGGGCCCGAATCGACATGGCCCCACCAAGTCAGGAAAGCCAGCAGCACCGACGCCGCGGCAACCGTCGGGTACGCCCACCACGGATAGCGCAATCCTCGCCGCATAACGACCGGGGCCGGCGCTGCCGCGGCATACTCGAGCATGTTGCGGCGCATAGCCGCAGTAATTCGCCGAACCGCGGCCGGCTCCCCCGCCAGCGGCTGAGCCGCGTCGAGCCGGCCCATGCCCGTCTCGAACAGATCCTGTGCCTGTTCCAGAAGAGCAAGCTGGGCGCGCAGCGTCGGATCGCCGGCGAGCATCTGCTCCACCTCGGCCCGATCGTCGTGGGGCAGTTCGTCCGCCAGATACATCAGCAGGACGGATTCATTATTGAGTTCCTGTAACACGTTCGCAGTCCTTGTCTCTAACTATCCCCCAACTGCTCTCGTCCGATTTCCTTGTTTTGCATTACCCCGCCTGCATGATTTCCTTCAATTTTATCATTGCCTTGTGTACCCGGCCGAGCGCCGTATTCAGCGGGCAGCCGAGCAGTTCGGCGATCTCCACGAATTTCATGTCACTGTAGTACCGAAGCATCAACACCTGACGCTGGCTTTCGGGCAACTGCGAGATGGCTTCGTGGAGCTTTTGCTCCATCTCCGTGCCTTCCATGCGGTGACCGGCGTGAGGTGCCTGATCGTCGATCACCAGCCGAAGGCCTTCTTTCGCCACTTTTTCCCGGCCGCGCGACCGCCAATGGTCGTTGGCCTTGTTGGTGGCGATGCGGAAGAGCCACGCCTTGAACCCGCCGCCGCCCGACTTCGGGTCGAACTTCGCGGCATGGTCCAGAACGCTCAGCCATGTCTGCTGGAGCAGTTCTTCCGCCATCTGTGCCCCTGCAAGCCGCTGCAAATAACGAGTCAGCGGCTGATAGTACCGTTTGACGAGCACGTCCCCTGCCGCCGCGTCTCCCTTTCGCAGGCGCTCCATCAGCGATTCGTCGCTATCGACGACCGGCTGACTGAGCTGGGACGCGGCTTGCACGGTCATCGCAGTAATTCATCCGAGCCGTCACATCCCCAAACGCCCCATCGGCGTCTTTATTGCCTGTACGGTACGCCATCAAGCGAAGTCGGGCAATCTGAAAGCGGGCGGGAGATTATCGGACGTGGGCCGATTTCGCGCCCTAGCTAAGGTATTTGGCATGCTCGCGTTGATGACCGATGGCCAATGACCGATGAGCGCCCGCGCACCAACCAAAACCTCATTTCCAGCCCGC
>JAQGHH010000610.1 GCA_028288945.1 Phycisphaerales bacterium | reverse complement strand
GCATAGCCGTCACAAGCCGTGTTGCTATACTGGCCGACCTCATGGCCCGAAAAACACAATCGCCGCCCAAGAATTTTGAAGAGGCCCTTGCCGAGCTCGAGCAGATTCTCTCGCAGATCGAAGGGGGAGACGTCGGGTTGGAAGAGAGTTTGGTGAAGTACGAGCGGGGGAATTTTTTGATCCAGCATTGCCGGGGGGTACTGAACGCCGCGGAGCGGCAGATTGAGATGCTGGGGAAATCCGCCGACGGGGCGCTGACTAGCACGCCGATCCCGGGGAGTGCTGTGGAGGCGGGGGAAGAAGGGGAGCGGGAGGAACGGTGAGCACACGGGTTGAGAAGTTCAATTTACCGGAGGATGCGCGCGAACGAGCCGAGGCTCGCCCGTCCGACGCGGCACGGGAGCGTGTGTGCGAATTTGCTTCGTTGCGAGAAGTCGGAGAGCCTGTCAGCCGAAGATGCCGCGGAGCTCGGGCCCTATCTCGAAGTGGAACACATGATGCGGCTGGCGAAGGCCCGCGCCCGCCAACAACAATCCCATGAGTAGCCATGTCCACGGGAGCGCCCCCACCCTTTCCCTCCCCGGAGTACCAGGGGAGGGAAAAAACAAGTCGCCTGAAGTGTCACGCACGATGCCTACCGGATAGTGCGGCAGCCCCCATCTTCCATTATGATGCTCCCACGCGGCAGCTTCGGGACGGAGGTTTCCGGCGGCCGCGGGTTTTGACGGAGTGTTTGTGGCTTCAGCTCAGCGTATGAGCCATTCTTCGAGCGTCGATGCGCCCTCGATTCTCAAGCGGCACGGGGACGCGGTGAACGAGTATTTCAAGGTTCTGCGCGATCGGTACGCGAGCGCGCCGCCCCGGCTGATCGATGCCATGGAATACAGCCTGATGGCGGGGGGGAAGCGGTTGCGGCCGGCGCTCGTGCTGGAATGCTTCGCGGCTTGTTCGGGGGGGAACGATAACGGCGCCGGGCGGCAGAGCGCGCTGGCGGCCGCGGCGGCGATGGAATTGATTCACACCTTCAGCCTCGTCCATGATGATCTGCCGGCGATGGACGACGACGACCTTCGCCGGGGGCGGCCGACGAACCATAAGGTGTTTGGGGAGGCGATGGCCATTTTAGCTGGCGATGCGATGGTGACGGTGGCGTTTGAGGTGCTGGCCACGGATGCCGACCCGGCGGCGCTTCCCGCGATGGTCCGTGAGCTGGCTTCCGCCAGCGGGCCGCAGGGGATGATCGGCGGGCAGGTGCTCGACATCGATTCTGAAAACACAGTTCTTTCCCTCGAAGGCCTTCAGCGCATTCATCGCATGAAAACCGGGGCACTTCTAACCGCGTCCTGCCGGCTGGGGGCGATCGCGGCCGGGCAGGAATCTCACGTCTCGGCGATGGGTGATTTTGGGCGGCATTTGGGTTTAGCGTTCCAGATTGTCGATGACGTATTGGACGTAACCAGCACGCCCGAGCAGATGGGCAAAGCGACCAAAAAGGACGCCGGGAAAGGGAAGAACACCTACCCCAGCCTGCTCGGATTGGAAGCCAGCCAGCGGGAAGCAGAGGCCCAGTTGTCCGCGGCAATGTCAGCGCTCGCGCCCCTCGGCTCAGCCGGGGCGGGTTTGCGGGCGCTGGCTAAGTTCGTCGTGGATCGCACGAACTGATCGCCGCCGCTCCGGAATGCCCGGCCACAGGATCGCTAACGCAAGTCGCCTTGTTTTCATGTAAGTTGAAATCTCAAAAAGGCTTACAGTTTTCCGTATTTGAACTGGCGTGGTCCGCGATTCGTATTATTCATCAATGGCAAGCAAGGAGCCACGATGAGTAAAAAGCATGGATCTTCCACGGGGTTGCTCGGCCTGCTGAACGGGCCGCTGGTTCGGCGGGTGCAGGCGGGTGACCAGGTACTGTACGCATTGATGGATGTGGTGAAGGTTTTGGCTGAGGCCGCTGATCCGGCAACCTATTGGGCCAAAATGCTGGGGCGCGAGCCGCAACTGGCTGCTTTGGCTGTTCCGGCTGAGTTTGCCGGCCTGAATGGGAGATCGGAGTCGCTCGACGCCCTGAATTTCGAAGGGGTGTTGCGGCTTGTGCAGTCGATTCCATCACCCAGGTGCGAACGGATCAAAGCCTGGCTGGCGGCATCGGCCCGCCAGCGACTGGAAGAGGCGCAAAATCCAGAGCTTGTGGCGCTTCGCGCCCGCCGATTGTACGAACAACAGGGCTACGGCCGACGTTGGGTGGATAAGCGCTTACGTGGGATTAGTGCCCGCCACGAGCTGACCAGCGAATGGCATCAGCGCGGCGCGGAGCAGAGCGACGATTTTCGGGTGCTGACCAACGAACTGCTGCATAGCGCGTTCGGTATGGACGTGGAGGGCTATCGGAGGTACAAGAATCTGCTGGGCACGACTGCCAACCTCCGTGACCACATGACGGATCTGGAGTTGGCGCTCACGAGCCTGGGTGAAACGACGGCGGTTGCGCTGCATCAGGCCCGGAGTTCCCGAGGTATTGAGCGGCTGGTTTCGGACGTAAAGGATGCGGGCCGGGTTGTCGCCCGTACGCTCGAAGAGATTCAGGAGCAAACGGGCGGGCATGTGGTGACGCCGGAAAATGCGGGGCGGATCAATCGCCGGCCGCGTGTCCGACGGCCGGGCAACGAATCGCCCGAAGGCAGTGCGAAGGACCGGACAGACCAGAAAGATAAAGACCACGCCCCCGGGCGTGGGGCGGGCGACGGATCGCCCGCTGAAGGTGACGCGGCCTCCTCTCGGGCCCGGCGCTCACCTGATCGGGGCGGCCAGCCGACCGCAAGAGGCGCGTCGGAAGGCTAGGATGTGGGATTGCAGTACGGGATCGTAGAGTTCGCATGAAACGGTTCCGCGCCCCGAGTTTCGCCTGACAGGAAGGAGTAGGCGGAGATGTCTCTGCTCGACGGGATTAAGACACCGGCTGACGTACGAAAACTCTCACCCGCTGACCTGGCCACCCTGGCCGAGGAGATGCGGGTGCGGATCGTGGAAGGTGTTTCCGCCAACGGCGGGCATCTGGCGTCCAACCTCGGTGTCGTCGAACTGACGCTCGCCCTCCACTACGTCTACGACTTTGGACCCTACCCCGCCGGGCCGGATCGGCTGTTGTGGGACGTGGGCCACCAGAGCTATCCGCACAAGATGATCACCGGGCGCGCTTCGCAATTCCCCAAGCTGCGAAAGAAGGGGAGCGTTTCCGGGTTTCCGTCTCCCGATGAATCCCCGTACGACCTGTTTGCCGTCGGCCACGCCGGGACGGCCATCAGCACCGCCGTCGGGATGGCTCGCGGCGACGGGCACCTCAACCGCAACAACCACGTCGTCGCCGTCGTCGGCGATGCCTCCATCGTCAACGGCATGGCCTTCGAGGGCCTCAACGCCGCGGGGATGGTCAATAGGCAATTGCTGCTCGTGCTTAACGACAATGGGATGAGCATCAGCAAGCCGCAGGGCGCCTTCGCGCAGTACCTCGAGCGCGTGCGCGTCAGCGAGACGTACGAAGAGGCCAAGCGCTTTGCCAAGCGGCTGGTGGGCGAGCTTCCCCACAGCGTGAGCCACACGCTCGAAGGCGCATGGCACCTCGTCCGCGACGGCATCAAGGGCATCATGTGGCCCGGCCAGATCTTCGAGAGCCTGGGCATTAAATACCTTGGCCCGCTGGACGGCCACGACCTTCCAGGGCTTATCAATACGCTCGCCGAGATCAAGCACGTTCAGCACCCGGTTATTCTTCACGTGAAGACGGTGAAGGGTAAAGGGTATGACCACGCCATCAGCGAGCCGACCAAATTTCACAGCCCCGCCGCGTTCCGCGTGGAGGGTTGCCGGGTTGAGATCAATAAAGGCGCGGGCAAGTCGTGGACGACGGCTTTTGCCGACGCCATGATCGATCTGGCGGACAAGGACAGCCGGGTGATCGCGCTCACTGCGGCCATGCCGGACGGCACCGGCCTGAGCAAGTTCGAGAAATCCCATCCCGATCGCTTCATCGACACGGGAATCTGCGAGAGCCACCTGGCGGGCATGGCTGCCGGGATGTCCAAGTCGGGCCTGCGGCCGTTCGCGGCGGTTTACTCGACCTTCACCCAGCGCTGCTACGACCAGATCTGGCAGGAAGTGGTGCTCAACAAGCAGCCGGTCGTCTTCTGCATGGACCGGGCTGGGTTCGTCGGTGACGACGGCGCGGTGCATCACGGCTTCATGGATCAGGCCTTCCTCCGCCCGCTGCCGGGCATCGTGCTGATGGCCCCCAGCGACGAGGCCGAACTCAATCGCAGCCTGCGCCTGGCCCTGGCGCTGGAGACGGCATCCGCCCTGCGCTACCCGCGCGACAATGTGCCGACGAAGAATTTCGACGAGGTAATCGACGCGGGCCTGCGTGCTGCAGCGGCATCGGAATGGCAGGTCGG
>JAQGHH010000591.1 GCA_028288945.1 Phycisphaerales bacterium | reverse complement strand
GGACATCGGGGAGCTTCGTGCGGAAGGCCCGCATCGCCGCGATGTAGGGCGGGTTGTGCGCGGGGGCGACGTCGGCGAACTGCTCCATCGTGGCGATCACTTCGTCGGTCACGCGCACCGCGCCGGAAATCGGCCCGCCGTGCACGGCCTTGAAACCGATGGCGTCGGGGACGCGACCAATGTCTTTAAGGATCACGTCGATGACGTCGCCATGGGTCGCGTAAGGGGAGCCGGCCTGGCCAATGCGCTCGTACCCGCCGCGTGCGACTTCGGCGCCGCTAGCGCGCATGTCAAGCAGCTTGTACTTGAAGCTGGTCGAGCCGAGGTTGGCGACGAGGACGAGCATGCAGTTAGTTGCCAGTTACCAGGGAACTAGTTGCCAGTTGCTAGTTGCCAGTTGTCAGTGAAGGAAGCAGATGCAGTTTCACATCCGTTCTTTTACTGGCAACTGACAATTAGCAACTGGCAACTTCCTACAGCGACGATCCGCCGCCACCGGCACCGTAACCGGCGAGCAGGTCGGGGTGGGGGCGTGCGATGACGTGCGAGGCGACGAGTTCGCCCACGCGGCCTGCCGCTTCAGCGCCGGCGTCGACCGCGGCCTTCACGCTGCCCACGTCTCCGCGGACGATGGTGGTGACGAACGCTCCGCCGATCTGGATGGTCTTGACGATCTCGACGTTCGCGGCTTTGGTCATCGCGTCGGTCGCTTCGACCAGCGCGACCCAGCCCTTAGTCTCGATGAGGCCCAGGGCCGTGCCGAATGCGCCGTTGCCGTTTCCTGTGTCTGCCATTGAAAGCTCCTAATTGTCAGTGGTCAGTTGTCAGTAGCCAGTTGCTCGGTTGCGGCGCAGCGTTCTGCGACCGACAACGGACTACTGACGACGGACAAATTATTTCTTAGCCACTTCCGCCAGTCGCCCTGCGATGGGGGCGGCGGCGGGCTTTTTGGCCTTGGGGTACATGCCGGGGAGTTCATCGTGCGGGCGGGCGATGACGTGAACGGCAATGACCGTCCCCACGCGCCCAGCCGCTTCGGCCCCGGCGTCGAGGGCGGCCTTTACCGCGGCCACGTCGCCCTTCACGAAGGCGGTGACCATGCCGCTGCCGGCCTTGTCCCACCCGATCATCTCCACGTTCGCCGACTTGAGCATCGCGTCGGTCCCCTCGATGAGGGAAACGAGGCCTTTGCATTCGAGCAGGCCGAGTGCTTCGCTAGCCATGAAAAGGTCCTTTCGGGTTCTAATCCTGTTCCGTGAGCATTTGCGATTTGCGATTTACAATTTGCGATTGGAAGGCAAGGACTAGACGCTCTTCCGCTTTCCAATCGCAAATCGAAAATCGGCAATCGCAAATCACTTCGTCAGTTCCATATGCGTCGCCGAGTCCAGGTCGCAGGCGTTGCCTTCGTCGGTGTCGATGTGGACTTCGAGGACGACTTTCGGGTGATAGCGGACCCTGACGCGGTCGTAGAGGACGCCGCAGGGGCCGTCGATTTTGAGTTTGAGCTGATCGCCATCTTTGACGCCGTGCCAGGCCATGTCCTGCGTGGACATATGGACGTGTCGCTCGGCGCGGATGACGCCCTTGTTGATCGTAATGGCACCCTTGGGGCCGAGGATCGTGATGCCCGGCGTGCCTTCATGATTCCCGCTGATCCGGAGCGGCAAATCGATGCCCATGTAAATGCCGTCTGTGTAGCTGAGCTCGACTTGTGTGTAATTGCGAACGGGGCCGAGGATACGGACGTTGGGGATGATTCGCTGGCGCGGGCCGACGAGCGTGACGAGTTGCTCGCTGGCGAACTCGCCTTCCTGATACAGGTCTTTGAGCTTGGTGAGCGTCGCGCCCGGGCCGAAGAGCGTTTCAAGGTCGGCGGGCGTCACGTGCATGTGACGAGCAGAGACGTTAACCACTAGAGGGTTTGGCGCGCCACCCGACGAGGGGGTAGTGGCCGATCGCTCACGCGCGGGCGGGGGGTTGATCTGCCCGCGAAGGCGCTGGGTGAGCACCTCGCGAACGAGTTTCTCTACTTCCGCCCGCTCAAGCCGTGTGGATGTCGCCACCATGCCGTTTCCCTCGTATCCCTTCATGACCTGTCATTATTGTGCAGAATCTCTCAAAACATGTCAAGAGAAATCTCCTCTTGAAAGAATTTGAGATGAATCGGCAGATTTTGCGCGATTGTTATCGGCCTTTCCATTAAGCGACAGAGAAAGGCTTGGTCACCTATCCGAGGTATTCGCAGGTGGACGTGCACGTCTCGTGGACGATCACTGACTTAAGCAACGGCAGGCTCGGCTTAAGCCGGTCGAAAATCCACTTTGCCAGGTTCTCGCTGGTGGGATTGGCCAGACCCTCAATTTCATTGAGGTAGTAGTGATCCAGCCGGCGGACGAGGGGCTCGGCGGCCTTTTTGATATCGGCGAAGTCGATGAGATAGCCCTGAGCGGGATCGACCTCTCCCTCTACCAGCACTTCAAACCGAAAAGAGTGACCGTGCAGCCGACGGCATTTGTGGTCGGGGGGAAAGGTCGGCAGGTCGTGAGCCGCCTCGAAATGAAACATCTTGGTGAGTCGAACGCGCATTGGGACGCGGGATTCTATGGATCGGCGCCCCGAATGGAAAGCGGGCCGAAGGCCCAGGTCACCACGGAGGCATGGAGACACGGAAGTGATCAGCTTTTCAGGTCCCTCGCTTGTTGCCGTAGAGGGCGATGTGCAGGCGCGGACAGTAGCGGTACCCGTGCTGTTTGCAGAGGTCAGAAACCCAAGCGGAACGGCTTTGCAGGGTTTGGGGGTCGGTGCCTTCGGGCATCAGCAGGACGTCGGCGGGCTGCCAGCCGCGGAGGTCTTTTAGGATCGCGCCAATCTCGGCCAAGTCCTGCTCGGCGGAGACGACAAACTTCAGTTGGAAGTCGGGGGAGGTGTCAATGAACTGCTGGATCACCGGGAGGTTGAGGCGGTGCTTCTCATGCGCGGGCGCGAAACGGCCGGCTTCGCGTTCGTGGGGCGTGGAGTTGCTGAGCTTGGGGGAGAGGGAGGCGAGGTCGAGGGGCAGGGGCTCGAAGACGGTCGCGGCTGTTTCGATCGTGAGGTGATAGCCACGAGATTTGAGCGTGGAAGCAAGGGGCCCGATGTCGGGCATGATCATCGGCTCGCCGCCGGTGAGGACGACGTGGCGGGCGGGGTGGCGGGCGATCTGCCCGACGATCTGGTCGATCGTGAGGTTTTCGCCCTCCGGGCTCCAGCTTGCGTACGGGGTGTCACACCAGGTGCAGCGAAGGTTACATCCGCTGGCGCGGACGAAGACCGAGGGCACGCCGGTGAGCTTGCCTTCGCCCTGAAGGGAGTAGAAGAGTTCGGAAATTTTCACTTATGGGATTGTATCTCCGGAACCTGGGCTGCGCCGAATGCTCATTCGCGAGTTCGGTCAGGCCGAACATTTTCTCCCGGGATTTGAGGGGTGTTGGGCGGAGCCCAATCCACAAATCGGGCGGCGGGGTGATCACATCTGGCGATCTCTCGCGCGGCACGCGATTCGCTTTGTGAGAAAGCAGTTAAGGAGTCGAGAGCTTATGAACGACGGTAAAGACAATTCTCCGCGAGAGGCGCTTGAGACGCGGTTGGAGAATTACCGAAAGAGCCTTCAATTGTGCCGAGTCAGCGAGAGGCTTTTGTTCGAAGCGCTGATTCGGGACCTCGAGCGCCAGTTGGGCGAGCCTGACCCAAAGCAATCCCGGAAGGCCCCGTCCGTGCGGGCGGCGAAAATCCCGCCGCCTTCATAAAACATTTCTGACGGCAATAATCAGTTGTTTGATTTCTGTTTGAGCGGCTTGGGCGAGGCTTGCGAGGCCCATGGGAGGGTCAGGCCCGCGCCTAGTACAAAAAACGTTTCGGCCAGGTAGACACCCATCGACATTCCATGGAGCTTGCGGAACTGGGGTGACTGCGTTTGCTGTACTGCGCGCAGTTGTTCGAGCCGCGGCGTCAGGAGGACGGCGGAACAGGTCGCGGCGACGACCGCCAGCGCAAAGAACAAAAACGTAAGCGACCTCAACCGCGACGAAACGCCGCAGAGGCGCCAGAGAAATGTCGCGATCAATGCTGCAGCTGCGACACCCAGGCGGAACAAGTCAAACGAACGAAAGACCCCGCTGGCGGCGGCTCCCGCTACTTCACGGTCTGAAAATGTGTGAAACAGCGAAGTCACCGCCAGGAACAGCATGACCAGCCCGCCGAACCACAGGCCCCAGGCTAGCGTGACGAGAGTTTGAAGTACGCGGCTCATGGGGGAATTATACCGCCTGTCCGTCGGATGCGATTCACGCGCGGTTGCGGTATTATGCCGCAGGGGCGTTGTCGATGACTCAAGAAAGGAACCGGCTAATGTCACATCGGTTTCTATCGCGGGCGGGCCGCGCGGGCGCTGGGCTAGTGCTGGCGGCGATCGTACTCACGGGCAGCCCTCTGCGCGGCGCGGACGCCCCGGCGAAAGCCGATGGGCCGGCCAGGGCGGACGCCCCGCCCAAGCCGCAGGTGTCCGCCGAGCAGAAGGCGCGCGAGCATTGGGAGAGCGTGGTCCTGTTCTACGGGGAGGAAGACACCGGCGAATGGTCGCTGCGCATCGACGACAAGAACGTCCGCGACCGCGGGTGGTTCGAGCTGATGGAGTTGTGGCGTTACAACCGCGAGAAAAAAGTTTGGGAGAAACTGCCGACGGAAAAAATCCAGACGGCGATCGTGATGCCCAAGGACAAGCCGTCGGACGCGCCCGAGGGGACAGAGATCCTGGTGGAGCTCAAGCAAATCCGCCCGGGAAGGGCGGGGATCTGGTACGCGAAGTGGCGCGTGGACGGAATCGACGGCGCGACCCTGATGCGCGTGGGGAGCACGACGACCCCGCCGCCCAAAGGGAAGCCGCCGAAGGGGACCATTCCGATCACCGTGCCGATCACGCTGGAGAAGGCGGAGCCGGCGTTCATCCCGGACCCGCGGATCAATTGCGTGGCGGCAGGTGCGGCGAAATCGGACGCCGAGGCGAAGCCGGCGGAGTGAGTTGGGGGGGGCGGGAAATCCGATCTCAGATTTCAAATTTCAAATGATGGATGTCAGATTTAAGCAGGATCACGGGAACAAGCCCCGCAGTCGACTGGCTTCCGCGACGCGGCTGATGGCGATCGTATACGCCGCAGTGCGGTAGTCGCAGTCGGCTTCGTCGGCCTTGGCGTTTACCTGGTCGAAGGCTCGCTCCATCACGCGCTGCAGTTCGTCCTGCACCTTCTGGATGTCCCAGAAGAAGTTCTCCAGGCCTTGCACCCATTCAAAATAACTGACGGTGACGCCGCCGGCGTTGGCGAGAATGTCGGGGAGGACCGTGACGCCGTTCTCGCGGAGCATTTCGTCGGCCTCGGGCGTGGTGGGGCCGTTGGCGCCTTCGCAGACGATGCGGGCCTTGATGTGCGGGGCGACGTGGGTGTCGATGGTGCTCTCCATGGCCGCGGGGATCAGCACGTCGCACTCGCAGGTGAGCAGTTCCTCGTTGGTGACGGTGTCGGGGCCGGGGAAGTCGGTGAGGACCCCATTCTCCTTGTAATAGCGCGTCGCGGCTTCGATGTCGATGCCGCTTTCGTCGAAGAGTCCGCCCTCCTTGGCGCTGATGGCGACGATGGTGGCCCCGCGCTCGGCGAGCAGCCGGGCGGCGTGGGAGCCGACGTTGCCGAATCCCTGGACGGCGATGCGCACGTCTTCGAGCTTTTTGTTCTGTGTGGAAAGAAACTTGCGCAGGATATTCATGACGCCGCGGCCGGTCGCCTCTTCGCGTCCGACCGACCCGCCGAGCGTGACAGGCTTGCCCGTCACCACGCCCAGCGACTGCTGGCCGACCATCATCGAATACGTGTCGAGCACCCACGCCATGATCTGCGCGTCCGTCCCCGCATCGGGCGCGGGGATGTCCTGCATGGGGCCGATGATGGGCATGATCTCGCTGGTGTAGCGGCGGGTGAGGCGCTCTTTTTCTCCCATGGAAAGCTTGCGCGGGTCGCAGACCACGCCGCCCTTCGCGCCGCCGTAGGGGAGATCGACCAGCGCGTTTTTCCAGGTCTGAAGCATCGCCAGCGCCATGACCTCGTCCATGTTGACGGCGGAGTCATAACGGATGCCGCCCTTGAACGGTCCGCGCGCGTTGTTGTGCTGGGCGCGGTAGCCGGTGAAGACCTGGATGCGCCCGTCGTCCATTTTGACGGGGCAGGAGACGGTGAGGACGCGCTTGGGCGTGGAAAGGACGGTCCGCCAGACCGGGTCGAGGTTCATCGTGGCGTAAACGCGGTCGAAGTATTGATGCGCGTTCTGCCAGAACTGGGAATGATGCCGGGGGCCGGGGATGAGGCGGTCGGTTTTGTGGTCCATGGCGCGGTGAGGGTTAGGTGTCCAATGAACAGTAAGATAGCTGGAGCGAAAAGGAAAGGGATTCGAAAGGGGCCGATAACGTATAGCCGCGTTGGACCGCGGGGCGGGGCTCGGGACCGCCTCTCCGGTGCGAACATGGGGTGAGACTGACAGGACTTGCCGGCTCTGCGGGGGTCTTACCGGGATTGCTTGCGGATGGTCATGTCGAAGTTTTTGACCATGGATTTGTACATCGTCCAGACGACCGCCGTGTAGGCGGCTACGCCGATCCAGCAGGTGATGAAGACCCAGGCCCGGCTTGAGTCGGCGCCGTCAGCGGTGTAGGCGTTGCCGGCGTACGTGTAGGGGTCGATCAATACCGTCAACAGCGTGAACGGGCTGAAGCCCGATGCGATCAGGCCCAAGACGGAGTTCGACGAGTTCTGAAGCAGCGCGTAGCCGCACCATCCCAGCGCGCCGCACGCGCCGACAACGATCCCCACGCTGCTCATCACCGCGACGACCGTCTTGCGGCAGCGCAGCGACATCTGCATTCCCAAAATCGCGGCGAAGGACACCACGATCACCAGCATTCCGGGAAGCAGCAGCACCGCCTCGGGAAGCACGATCCATTGGAAGCCCGGGTCGCTCCAGTTGCTGAATCGGCGGGCGCTGTCGTAGATCACGAAGATCAGCGCGCTGGCCACCGGCACCGCCACCAGCGGCAGCACGAAGCTCACCAGCCCGCGCAGTTTTCCCCAGATGTAATAGCGGCTGGTGATCGGGGTCGTCAGAAGCAGGTCGAGCGTGCCGTCCTCTTTTTCGCGCGTGACGGTGGACGCCGCGGCGTTGGTAACGATTAGAAGGATCACGGCGAATTCGATCGTCGTCACGCCCAGCAGCGCGGTCCGCGCCTCGGCGGCGCTGAGCCGCCGGCCGGTGCGATGGACGTCGAGCTTGACCCAGTAAGTCGCTCCGGTGCCGGCGTTGGGCTCGGCCTGCACCGACAGCGACTCGGTCGACAGGCGCGAAAGGAAATCGGCCTGGTCGGTAATCGGCGTCTTGTCTTTCTTGTCCTCCCCTTTGGCAACTTGCGGATCCGTGTAAAGGATCGTGGTCTGCGGGGTGAGCAGGAGTGTCTTTACTTCTGCGCCCGTGTAGACGGAAAGTTGTCTGGTGTCGGGATTGTAGGAATTGCCGTCAATGGTGC
>JAQGHH010000576.1 GCA_028288945.1 Phycisphaerales bacterium | reverse complement strand
CGGCCCGGCAACGAACTTCCGCCTCCAACCGGCGTTTTACTTTGTCTGCCTTGACGGATAGGGTTGATTGTTTGTCTTGACAGTTGGAGCATTTATGGCCAAGTCGGCCGGGAAAATTCGGTCGGTGGCGTTTGTCAGCCTGGGGTGTCCGAAGAACCTCGTGGACAGCGAGCGCATGCTCGGGCTGCTGGCGGAGGACGGTCTGGCGATCACCTCCGACCCCGCCGCGGCGGACGCGATCGTCATCAACACCTGCGGGTTCCTCGAAGCGTCGAAGACCGAATCGCTCCAGGCGATCCGCGAAGCGATCGCCCAGAAGAAAGACGGCAAGTGCAAGCGCGTGGTCGTGGCGGGTTGCCTCGTGCAGCGCTACAAGACCAAGCTGCTGAGCGAAGTGCCCGAGGTGGACCGCCTCGTCGGCGTTTTCGACCGCGAGCACATCGTCGAAGCCGTGCACGGCAAGGAAAACCCCCGGCAGGAACATGGGCACTTTCTTGGGAAGTATCACGATCTCTCGAAAGAGCTGGCTGCCAGTGCTCAGTTGCCAGTTGCGAGTTTGAATCAGAAAGAGACCAAAACTAATCGGCTTCCAGTTTTTGAGAACGATCGCGCACGGCTGCGTCTCACGCCGCGGCATTACGCGTATCTCCGGATCAGCGAAGGGTGCAACCAGGGGTGTACGTTTTGCACGATCCCGTCCATCCGAGGGTTGATGCGGTCCAAGCCGGTGGAGCAGATTTTGCTCGAGGCGAAGGAACTGGCCGCGGACGGGGCGGTGGAGCTGAACCTCATCGGGCAGGACACGACGAGCTTTGGCACCGACATCGGCTACGGGGCGGGTTTGTCGGGTTTGCTGCGAACGCTCGATAAGGAGCTCAAAGACGTCCACTGGCTGCGGCTGATGTACGCCTACCCTTCCTGCTTCACGGACGAGATGATCAAGACGATCGCCGACCGGGCGCGGATCGTGAAGTACATCGACATGCCGCTGCAGCACATCAATGACGAAATCCTTACCTCCATGCGTCGGCGGGTGACGCGCAAGCAGATCGAGACGCTATTGGAGAAGCTGCGCGAATGGGTGCCGGGGATCGCGATCCGCACGACGTTTATCGCCGGTGCGCCCGGCGAGACGGATGCGCAGCACGACGAGCTTGTGTCATTCGTGAAGGAATTCGGCTTCGACATGATGGGCGTCTTCCCCTACAGCCAGGAATCGGGGACGCCGATGGGCCGAATGGATCGGCAATTGCCTGATGAGGTGAAGCAGCAGCGCGTGGAAGAGCTGATGCTGACGCAGCAGGAAGTCGCCTTCGCGCGGGCGCGGGCGACGGTTGGGAAGAATATCGAGGTGCTGATCGACCGCCCCGCCGGCCGGGATGAAGAGGACGGGTGGGTGGCCCGCAGCCAGAGCCAGGCGCCGGACATTGACTCGGTGGTGTACGTGTCGGGCAAGGACCTGCACGCCGGGCAGATGGTGAGCGTGAAGGTGAAGGATTTTCAGGCGTACGATCTGGTGGCCGAGGTGGCGCGGAAGAAGGCGCGGAGCCTTACGGTGGTGAAGTGAGTTCTTCCTCCCTCTCCCTAGGAGGGAGAGGGGACCAGGCAATTCAATCTCCCTTGTGCAGCGTATGGCACGCCTTGCAATCCACGGCTTTCTTGTACGCGGCCAAGCCCGCCTTCTTGCCGTCGATCATTTCCTGGGTGGATAAGACGAGGGCGTCGTTCCGCTTCTTCCAGTCGCCGAGGTCGCCTTTCTCCGGCTTTTGCAGGGCCATCGCCTGGTAATACTCGAGCAGTTGGGCCAGGTCTTCCTTGGTGGCTTTCCCGTCGGTCGCCTTTTTGGCCAGTGAAGTCTTGCCCTTGTGGGCTTTCTCCATCACTTCTTTGACGGTGAATTTCGGCTTCTCGTCGTCCGCGCCGCCCAGGGCGAAGAACGCGAGGCCCAGTCCGAGCCCGGCGAAGAGTTGACCGAATCGCCGCATTTTCTTCTGTGATTGCATGATGCTCCTGCCGAATGGTTGGTTTCGTCCGTGGCGGGAATCATGCCGGGCTCAGCCTTGAAGTGCAAGGGGAGATGAATGCGCCGGTTTGACTGCGTTTCGCACGGACAAAGCCCAAATGGGGCCGAGCCTTTGTTTAGCCGCCCCGCTTGCGAGGCGCTTCTCCGTGCGCGCACCCAAAAGCGCCTCGCGAGCGGGGCGGCTAAACGGTTGAGTCCGAACGGGCATTTCCCCTCCGGTTGCCGGTCACGGGATTGTCCGTAGAATGCCGCCCCGGATGTTCCGACACGTTCCCAACTTATTGACCGGCGGCCGCTTGCTCCTCGCGGGGGTGTTTTTCGTCATGCTCGGCCTCTATCAGTTCAAAGGCCGCGGCGACCCCACGCTCCTCAACGTCGCGTTCATCGTTTACGTCGTGGCGCTGGTGACCGATTTCCTCGACGGATATCTGGCCCGCAAATGGAAAGTCGAAGGCGCTTTCGGCAGGGTCGTTGATCCGTTTGTCGATAAGGTACTGGTGATCGGCAGTTTCATATTCTTTGCCGGGAAGAATTTCATCATTCCCGTTTACGAGCAGCCGTATGTGGTGCGGACGATCACGGGCGTGGCGCCGTGGATGGTGGTGGTCATTCTTTCCCGCGAGTTGCTCGTGACCAGCTTCCGAGCGATGAGCGAGGGGAGCGGGCAGAATTTCGGGGCCGCCTTCAGCGGGAAGCTGAAGATGGGATTTCAGTCGGCGACCATTCTCGTAATTTTAATCTACGTCAATTATCTCAACCGACTCGAAGAGCACGGGTATCAGGACGCCGCCACGAAGTTTCGGGACTTTTGCATCTGGGCGACCGTCCTCATTACGGTCGTCAGCGGGTTGCTGTACGTGCAGCGCGCGGTCGGCGTCTACCGCAAAGGAATGGCGGCTCACGGCGGCGCGGAGTAGTCCGGGAACGCCTGGAATTTTCTACAAAGCAGGGAAGGTCGGCGATGACGCTGTGGCACATCGTGATTCTGGCGGTGATTCAGGGAGCGGCGGAGCTGTTGCCGGTTTCCAGCTCTGCGCATGTAATTGCCGCGGCACGGCTGATGGGGATCAGGGACACCGCTTCGCCGCAGTTCACGCTGATGCTGGTCATGCTGCACACCGGGACCATGTTCGCGGTGATCGTTTATTTCTGGAAGGCATGGAAGCGGGCGTTTTTCTCCTCGAGCGTGTCGTTCTACGCGTTCGCGACGCGGGTCATTGTCGCGACGGCGGTCACGGGCGTGATTGGTTTTGGCCTGAAGATCGCGATCGAAAAATACATGCGCCATAGTCATCCGGGTCTGGAGAAGGCGGAGATCGAGGAGCTGTTCAAACACCTGGATCTGCTTGCCGCTTCGCTGGCGGCGGTGGGCGTGTTGATCCTCATTTCCGGCCTCAAGTCGTACCGCCAGCGCGACCGCGGCACCATCACGATTGGTGACAGCCTGGCGATCGGCGCGGTGCAGGGGCTTTGCCTCCCGTTCCGCGGGTTCTCGCGATCCGGCGCGACGATCTCCGTGGGCCTGCTCCGCGGCGTGGCGCGCATCCGGCTGGAGGAGTTCAGCTTCGCGCTGGCGGTGGTGCTGACGCCGCCGATCGTGCTCCGTGAAGCCCTGCGGCTCGTGCACCACCACGGCGAAACCTCCGCCGCCCCGGTCGGGGTACATGGGTTTTTGCCGAGCATCCTGGGGATGTGCTTCAGCTTCATCGCGGGGCTCGTCGCGTTGAAGATCCTTTCGCGGATTCTGGAGAAGGGGCAGTGGTGGGTGTTCGGGGTGTACTGTCTGGCCGCCGCCGGGGGCGTGTATTGGATGTACACGCACGGGTATTGAGCAATGCAAGGATTCCCGCGTGGCGGTCGATGGTATTGGGAGTAACGCGGCGGATTCGTTTGCAGTCCCCCTGCCCGTTCCGTATAGTCATTTGAAATCCCACATCGGCGGGGAACGAGCAATGGTATTACAAGTCATACGCGCTCTGTTTATCCTGCTGATGGCGGCCATCGGCTGGTTCTACCTGAGCAGCGCCGAAAGCATCGGCCACCGCAACGCGTGGCTGGCGATGCCGGTGACGCTTGCGGTGGGCGTGCTGTTTGTCTGCGTCGACATCCTTTCGCCGCGGCGAAAACTGGCCGTCTTTTCCGGCGCGATCCTGGGGCTCATCGTCGGCGTCTCGATCGCATTCGGCCTCAGCTTCGTCGTGAAGCTGCTCGTTGACCTCATCCCCTCCTCGCCCACCTTCACGGAAAAGCAGCATGAGCCGCTGCTGCGGTTTATTGACGTGGTGGTCGGCATCGTCTGCTGCTATCTCGCGACCAGCTTTATCCTCCAATCCAAGGACGATTTCCGTTTCATCATTCCGTACGTGGAGTTCGCCAAGCAGCACAAGGGCCCGCGGCCGCTGCTGCTGGACACAAGCGTGCTGATCGACGGCCGCATCGGCGACATTGCCGCGACGGGAGTGCTCGAGACCCAGCTCATCGTCCCGCAGTTTGTACTGGACGAGTTGCAGGCCGTCGCGGACAGCGCCGACCGCCTCAAGCGCAACCGCGGCCGGCGCGGGTTGGACGTGCTGGCGGCCCTGCGCGCCGACAAGCGCGTGGACGTAAAGCTCTACGAATCCGCGAGGCTTCAGGACTCCGAGGGGGGCGTCGATCAGAAACTGATGCGCCTTGCCAAGGAACTGCACGCCCGGGTTGCGACCAACGACTACAACCTCAACAAGGTCGCGCAGTTGACGGGCGTGGAGGTGATCAACCTCAATGACCTGGCCAACGCGCTCAAGCCGGTGATCCTGCCGGGCGAGAAGATGACCGTGCGGAT
>JAQGHH010000563.1 GCA_028288945.1 Phycisphaerales bacterium | reverse complement strand
CCTGCTGCTCGTCGGCGAGGCGGACCGACTTCACCGAAAGCCCCGGCCCCTTTTTGAGGTGGTCGGCGATGGCGTTGCCCAGAAAGTTCTCGTACACCTGCTTCTGTTGCGGCTGCTGCTCGTCCCAGACCACCACGCGGATCGGCTTCTCGACGAGCAGCGGCTTACCGCCATCGTCGGCGCGGACGTCATGGCAGAAAAGGGCAAACACGAGAGACGCCGCGACGGTTAAGTAGCGAGAGCGTGAGCCGCGGGGTGAATGATGGTTGTGCATGGTAGTATCAGCCTCTGATGCGCGTTGAGCGTCCGGCCCCCCCTCCTTCGTACCCGAGAGGGATAGGGTGAGGGGCTCGTCCGTCCTGATAAGTGATGAGTGATGAGTGAAACGTGACGGAGCTTTTTCCTGTCACGTTTCACTCATCACTCGTCTTACGCGATTTCGCCCCTCACCCCAACCCTCTTCCCCGAGTACGAGGGAGATGTCGGTGTCAATTGACGCGCTTCTTGTCCTTCTCGGCCTTCTTCGCGAGTGCTTCCTCGAACGTCTTCGCAAGATTTTCGCCACGGAGGGACCCGCCGTTGGCAAGGATTTCACCGGTGTCGCCATCAACGAGGAATGCCGCGGGGATCGAGTTGATGCCGTACAGGTCGGCGACCTCGGCTTTCCAGAATTTGCCGTCATACACCTGCGGCCAAGTCATGCCTTTTTCGGCGGTGACTGTTTTGACCTTGTCTGCGGCATTCGGCTGGTCGAGGGAGATGCCGAGGATTTCGATGCCTTTGGGGTGGGCGTCGTTGTACGCCTTCACAAGCCCCGGCACTTCGCCCATGCACGGGCCGCACCAGGTGGCCCAGAAGTCGAGCATTACGACCTTGCCCTTGTAGTCGCCGGGGAAACTCACGGCGGTGCCGTCCATCTTCGTGGCCTTGAACGCGGTGATGATCTTACCCACGGAATGATCCGGCGGGGGAAGGACCTCGGCGACGGCCTTTTCCGATTTGACGATCTTGAACGACCCGCCGGCGGTGAGGTCGACCACGGCCCAGGAATTGCCTTTGATGTTGAAGGGCTTGGCGGCGTCGAACATTTCTCCTCGCGGGTTGAATTTGCCATCGCCATTCACGTCGATCAGCAGCCGCACGCCCGAGCCGTCGGGCGCGTCCTTCTTGCCGCGGAAATCTCCGGTCGCCATATCGTCCGTAAGCATCGCATGGTATTTGGCGCCGGCGAGGGTGATTTCGCCGTCATAGGCGTAGTCGCAATAGTAGAGGAACGTGGTCTTCAGGCCGGCGCGCTGCGGGTCGTTTTTGTCGAAGCGGTAGGCGCTCAGGGAGACGAGGGGCGGCGTGTCGCCGGTCTGGAGCGGGAGCTTGAAGCCGCCGTTGTACATGGTCAACTTCGTGCCGTTGGGGACGTCCACGACGTGCTTCGCCCAGGTGGTGGCCGGGTCGTCGGTGAGGTCGCCGTTGGCGTTGGCGTCGATGTAGAGCGTGGCATCCTTGCCGTCGGGTTCATCGAGGGCGACGAGATACGATTTTCCGCCAAACTGGATGGCCCCATACAGCGGCGCGACCAGTTCCGGCGCTTTCTTAAGCTCGGCGGGTTTGTCGGCGGTGAGCTTGAGCAACTGCGGACGGTAGCCGCCCAGCTTCGGCGTTGCGCTCGAAGGCAGGAGGCTCATCTTCACCTCCGCCGCCTCCTCGGCACGGACGCCCGGAGCACCAACTGCCAGGCAAAACAATGCCGCCGACAACGTTACGGTCCTGATCCTCGACATGTGAATTTCCTTCCAAAAAGCGATGGGACGGCCCAGCGGGCGTGCGCCGCCAGGCGGGGCTGATGGCCATGAATAAATATACGCGCGCTGCGGGCTTAAGTTACGGTACGGCCGCCGGGGCGGTCGCGGGACCCGGCGGAACGTCCGTCTGCCACCCGCCGCCCAGCGCCTTGTACAGGGCGGCCAGGTCGGTGGCGATGGTCGTGTCGCTTGCGGTCAGCGCGGTCTCGGTGCCGAAGAGCGATCGCTCGGCGTTAAGCACATTTAAAAAATCGGTCTGGCCCTGCGTGTACAGGCGCGTCGCAAGGTCGAGGGCTTCGCGGCTGGCCGCGACGGCCCTGACCAGCGCCAGGCGGCGCTGCTGCTCCTTGGAGTAGGCGATTAGGGCCGATTCCACATCCCGCAACGCGCCCAAAACCGCCTGGTCGTACGCGATCAGCGCCTGCTCCTGGACGGCGGTTTGCACTTCGATGTTCGCCTGGATCCGCCCCGCGGTGAACAGTGGCCAGCTTACCGACGGCCCCATCGACCAGAACGTGCTCGACCAGTTGCCCAGTGTTTTGATCTTGCTCGACTCGAGATTGAAGTTGCCGGTGAGGGAGAACTTGGGGAACAGGTCGGCGGTGGCGACGCCGACCTGCGCCGTGGCGGCGTGGACCTGCGCCTCGGCCCGGCGGATGTCGGGACGCCGGCGGAGCAGGTCCGACGGCAATCCGATCGGCACCTCCGGGGGCGTGAGCGGGATCGGCTGCTCTTGCGACAGTTCCGCCAGGAGCGCCGCGGGCTCGCGCCCGAGCAGGAGGCTCAGGCCGTAGACCGACTGCCGGGCGGAGCTTTCCAGGACGGGGATGTCCGATTCCGTGCTGGCGACCTGCACGTCCGCATTCGCGGCGTCGAGCCGGCTGACAAATCCCGCGTTGAAGCGCCTGCGCGTAAGATCCGCAGTGCGGCGTTGCGCCACGAGGTTTTCATTTGCGATCGCGATCTGCCGCTGGAAGCCGCGCAGGTCGATGTAATTGACCGCAACCTCCGCGACGAGAGTCACCAGCACGTCGCGCCGGTCTTCGACGGCGGCCTGGATGCTCGCATCCGAGGCTTCGATGCTGCGCCGCACGCCCCCGAAGACGTCGATCTCCCACGCCGCGTCGAAGCCCGCGCGGTAGAGGTCGGAGGACGTTCCGGTCCTGCGCGTCGAGACAGCGCCGCCCGGCGACGTGACGATCTTCTGCCCGCCGCCCCCGGTGCCGCTGTGTGTGTAACCCCCGGTGGCATTGACGTCGGGCCAGAGCGCCGAGGCGACGACGCCGCGGGCGGCTCGGGCCTGCCGCAGGCGCGCGGTGGCCTGGCGCAGGTCGAGGTTTGATTCCACCGCCCG
>JAQGHH010000543.1 GCA_028288945.1 Phycisphaerales bacterium | reverse complement strand
GAAAAACAAATCCACCGCTACAGCCTCTACTTGAAGGTCCAAGGCAAGTGGATCTGGCAAGGCGACGTTCAAGCCGCCGCTCACGCCGACGCCCTGCGGCAGGCCGCCGGGCTCCTTAACCCGCAACATGACGCGTTACCCATCCGGCTTGAACAAGACGAGGCGACCAACGGCCGGATTGGATAGCCGCAAGCCGCGCGCAAGATCCATCCGCCCTTTTAAGGAATTGGCGGCGGGTTTCTCTCGGCGAACTGCACCTGATGCCAGTAGGGGTAGGGCGGCGTCACTGCACTGGCCGCGTCGAGCTTCGAGACCTGCGCGGGTGTGAGATTCCAGCCGACGGCGCCAAGATTCTGACGCAACTGCTCTTCGTTCCGCGCCCCGATGATCACGTTCGACACCGTCGGCCGCTGCAGCAGCCAGTTGAGGGCCACCTGCGGCACGCTCTTCCCCGCCTCTTTGGCCACATCCTCGATCGCGTCGATCACGCGGAAGACGTATTCGTCTGAGACCGGCGGGCCCATGTCCGTCGCGACCTTGGACTGGAGTCGGCTCGTCTGTGGTAATGGGCTCCCCCGCCGTATCTTCCCCGTCAATCGTCCCCACCCCAGCGGGCTCCAGACCACAGCGCCCACGCCCTGATCGAGCCCGAGCGGCATCAGCTCCCACTCGTAATCGCGCCCGATGAGCGAATAGTACGTCTGGTTGGCCACGTGGCGCACCAGGCCGTAGCGGTCGGACGCGGCCAGTGATTTCATCAGATGCCAGCCGGAGAAATTCGAGCAGCCGATGTAGCGGATCTTTCCGGCCCGGACGAAGTCGTCGAGCGTCCCGAGCGCTTCCTCCACCGGCGTCAGCGCATCGAAGGCGTGCAGTTGGTACAGGTCGATGTAGTCCGTTCCGAGGCGCTTGAGGCTCGCCTCGACCGCGCGGGTCAAGTGATGGCGGGATGAGCCGACGTCGTTGGGCCCCGGGCCGGTCGCGAAAGTGCCCTTGGTGGAAATGATCACCTGGTCCCGGCGGCCCTTGATCGCCTGGCCCAAAATCTCCTCCGCCGCTCCCCCCGAGTAGACGTCGGCGGTGTCGAACATGGTGAGGCCGGCATCGAGGCAGACGTCGACAAGCCGGGTGGCCTCCTGCACGTCGGTCTGGCCCCAGGCCTTGAAGAGCTCCCCCCCGCCGCCGAAAGTCCCCGTGCCCAGGCTTAAGACCGGCACCTTAAATCCTGACCTGCCGAGTGTTCTGTAATCCATCTGATGATCTCCTTATGCCAACTGTAGGCTAAAGGACGCGCGCGTGAGGGGACGCCGGAATCACAAGCCGCCGCGGGTATGCACCCGCCCACCAAACTTGCGGCTCGCGATGCGGGACTGACTTCAAACATTTCAGATAAAACACTTCCAACGAATTGTCGACCGCCGGTTGTGCACGAAAACATAAAATATCGCGCTTGCATTAGCGAAAGGCTTCGCTACCATCGTTCTGGCGAAAGGCTTCGCCAGCCGGGGCCGGATCTTTGTCGTGAAGGTGCAATCATGCGCGAACTGGGCTCTTCACAGCCGACGGCGGTTGAGCTGGAAATCCTGCGGATCCTTTGGGAGCTGGGGCCCAGCCCCGTCCGTGGGATTCATGCGAGACTCGCGCAGGCCAAGGGGACCAACTATTCCACCACTGTCAAAATGCTCTCGGTGATGCTGGCCAAGGGGCTGGTCAAACGGGACGATGCGGCGTCGCCGCTCGTCTATCGCGCCGCGATGTCCCGCGACAAGGCGGCGAAGAAATTCCTCAACGAGCTGATCGAGAAGGTCTACGAGGGCTCGGCCATGAGTCTCGTGCTGCACGCGCTGGCCGGCGGCAAGGCGTCCAAGGCGCAGATCGATGAAGCGCGCAAGTTGCTCGATGAGATGGAGGGCAAGCCATGAACGTGCTCCTGGAAATCGTCTCGCCGCACACGAGCGCCGCGGTCGAGCGCCTCGGTTGGACGCTCGTGCATTCGCTGTGGCAGTTCCTGCTGGTGGCTCTGGCGGCCGCCGCGGCAGCTCGTGCGATACGCGGCAATTCATCCGCCATTCGATATGGCGTGTTGGTCCTGGCCATGATCGCGTCGGTCGCCGCTCCCGCCGCGACCTGGGTGCTTCAGCCGGTCTTCGGCTCGCCACCCCGGCATACCGCCGCCTTCTTCGCACCGCCGCTTGATGAAACACATGCGCGGGATCACTCCCCCCGGGCCGATGGCTACCCGTCGCGGCAAAATTCCGCAGGCGTTGCAGGTCCGAACGCCTTGACGGGTCCCCGGCCGGGTTTGACCGCGCGCGACGGCCACGACCCGCGGCATCCCGAATCCTCGCGCTTCTCGCGGGCACAGGCCGCCCTGCGGCCCTGGTTCACCTGGATTGTGGCGGGATGGAGCCTGGGCGTCATCGTATGCTCGTTGCGGCCCCTGCTCGGGTGGCGCACACTCTGGCGCTTGCGCCGGCTCGGCACATCCGCCGTTTCGGACGAGGTGCTGACGGCAATGGGCCGCGTTTCCCGGCGGCTGGGCGTGCGCCGCGCGACGCGCGTGATGCAATCGACGCTGGCGCAAGCGCCCGTCGTAGTCGGCTACCTGCGGCCCGTGATTCTGCTGCCGGTCAGCCTGATGACGGACATCCCGACCAGACAATTGGAAGCCATCCTGGCGCACGAGCTCGCCCACGTGCGCCGGCATGATTTCGTCGTCAACCTGCTGCAAACATTGGTCGAGACGATCTTCTTCTATCATCCGGCGGTCTGGTGGCTTTCGCGGCAGATTCGCATCGAACGCGAACACTGCTGCGACGACCTCGCCGTCACCGTACTCGGCAGTCGCGTCGAATACGGCCGGGCCCTGCTGGCGGTCGAAGAGCTGCGCGGGCAACGGCCCCTCCTCGCCCTCGGCGCGGCCGGCGGGTCGCTGCTCTCTCGCATCCGGCGCATCGCGGACGCAACCCCCGCGCACCGCGCCGCCACCTTGGCCGACCGCTGGCCCGCGGCTCTCCTGGGCCTCGCACTGGCCGGCCTCGTTTGCTTGGCGAGCGTCAATCAGAAACTCGCGGCAAAGGACGAGACCCCGGGACCGGCCGGCCGCGAGGCCGCCGCGGCCGCTAATGGAGATGTCAGGAAGGAGGCGTTGCGGCACTTGGATTTGTCGCATCCCAACGACATCCCTACGGCGGCAGACCCCAAGTCGCCCCCGGCGGATGAGCAGGCCTTCCACGACGCGGCCAGGATCGACGCCGAGCGCCACGCCATCGAATTCTTCCGCCCCCCCACGGCCGGAGCGCTTCGCCATCTGCAGCGCCTTCCGGGGGATTGGACCATCACGGTCCAATGGCCCGGAGCCATGGACAAATCCGCCGCCGCCGGATTCAAGGGTGGGCACGTCAAAAGCGTGAGCGCGATCGAACTCGCCGATCCTGGGTCCATCGACGCCTGGTTAAAGGAACTCGCCCGCCCCGACAGTGGGCTCAAGGCCCTCACCACACTGGATTTCCGTGGCACTCAGATCTCGGACGAAGGCTTGAAGGAACTCACCCGCCCTGGTAACGGGCTCAAAGCTCTTACGTCGCTGAGCCTCCGCAAAACGAAGCTAACCGAAGCCGGTCTGAAGGAACTCGCGCGTGCCGGCAGTGGTCTCGAAGGTCTTGCCTCGCTGGATCTGGGCGAAACGAACGTAACGGATGCGGACCTGAACGAATTCGCCCGACCGGACACCGGCCTCAAGAACCTCGCCGCGCTGGATCTCTATCGCACGCAGGTGAGGGACGCCGGCTTGAAAGCGCTCGCCCGCCCCGACAGCGGCCTCAAAGCCCTCACCACCCTGAGTCTCAACGGCACGAAGGTGACGGATGCCGGCTTGAAGGAAATCGCCCGCACGGACAGTGGGCTCAAATCCCTCACCTCGCTCGACCTCATCAGGACTCAAGTGACGGATGTCGGCCTCAAGGAACTCGCCCGCCCGGACAGCGGCGTAAAGGCCCTCGCCTCTCTGGATCTCTACGGCACCCAGGTGACTGATGCAGGCATTAAGGAATTCGCCCGTCCCGACGGCTCACTTAACCATCTCGCATTCTTGCGGATCGGCTTGACGCGGGTCACGGACATCGGCTTGAAGGAAATCGCCCGCCCGAAAACCGGGCTTAAGTCGCTCACCGCGCTAGACCTCAGCGATACCCCGGTGACTGACGCCGGCCTCAAGGAGCTTGCCCGTCCCGACAGCGGCGTACAGGGCATCGCCACGCTGAGCCTCTGGGCAACGCAGGTGACGGACACCGGACTTTTGGAACTCACCCGTCCCGACAGCGGCCTCAAGGCCCTCGCCTCGCTCTATCTCCACCGAACGAAAACGACGGACGCGAGCGTCGAGGCGTTGCAAAAAGCCCGCCCGGGATTGCGGATCGAACGGTGATATGCTCGATGGAGTCCAGCCCTTTGCGGCCCAGCCCAACTACGCGATGATTTCCGTGATCGGCCCACCGCCTTCTTCCACCAGTTTCATCGTTCTTCCGACCACCTCGATCTGCATCTTCCGGTAATCGAGCCCGAGTTGGGTGAGGATGGTGGCGTGGAGGTCACTGTAGTAGTGCCGGTTTGCGACGGCCTGGAAGCCGTAGTCGTCGGTAGCGCCGTGGACGGTGCCGCCTTTGATGCCTCCACCGGCGAGCCAGCAGGTGAAGCCCTTGGGATTGTGGTCGCGGCCGGTCGTGTTTTGCGACCAGGGGGTGCGGCCGAATTCGGTGGACCAGACGACGAGCGTTTCATCGAGCATGCCGCGCTGGCGCAAGTCACGGATGAGGCCCGCGATCGGCTGATCGGTCGCCTTGCAGAGCGGCG
>JAQGHH010000540.1 GCA_028288945.1 Phycisphaerales bacterium | reverse complement strand
GAACCGGGATATGGAAATCGGGCAGCGTGCGCGCGGCCTCCTGTCCGCGGAGCTTGCGGACGGCTTCCAGCGCCTGGGCGACGGGCGTGCCCCTGGCGATCTCGGCACCGCCCCGGAGCTTCAGGGGACGGTCGAGCTTCGCGTCCGCGGCGACCGAGATCGCCCGCGCGAGAGCGGCGGCGGCGGCTTCCATGTTGTCCATCGGGCCCAGGTCGCCCGCGCCGGTTCGCGGCGCGCTGGACATCACCAGGTAATTGCGGGCGACGGATTCGAGGACGCGCTGTTTATCGGGGCTTTCGGGGTATTTGAACCACGTGTCGCGAAGGACGCGGACCGCCTGCCGGGGGTTGCCGGCGGATTCATACGCATCCGCGGCGGCGACCATCGCTTTGCCGGCGAGCGTCGAATTCGGGTACGTCCGCGCCACGGCAAGCAACTTGCTCGCCGGGTCGTCTTTCGCGTCCTGCGCCGCCTGCAACGCGGTGGCGGCCGCCTGCTGGTATGGCTCATAGAGGGACGGCTTCTCTTTGACGATCTCGGTGATCCGCTTTTCCGCCACGGCATCCGCCTGCACGGGGGAGCCGGTTTTCTCATCCACCTGCGGCACCGGACGCAGTTGAGGATCGGACAGGATTTCCTGGTAGAGCTTTAGCGCGGCTGCCTGATCTTTGGCGGCCTCGGCGTGCCTGGCCCGACTGAAGCGGTAATGGACCTGTTGTGCGGGTGAAGCCGCGGCGATGCCAGCGCGGTCGTATAGCTTCGTCACCAGCTCCTGTTTGGCATTACCCGCATCCTTCGAGAGGTTCTCTGCGAAAGTCAGCGCGTCGTTGAAAAGGCGGTCACGGCCCGCGCCCGGCTGCATGGCGTTCATGCCGCCGAGCAGCGTCGCCGCTTCGTCCAGCTTGGCGATCGCGGCGTCATGGTCGCCCGCGACGAACACCACCTCCGCGTAGCGCAGCCGGGGCTGCACGTCGTTGGGTGCGGCGGCCAGCTCCCGGTCGAGCTTCGCCTTGGCGAGCGTCAGGTCGGTGTAAACATTGACGTGGGTCGTTCCCGCAATAACGACGTGGTCCGTGGTGACCAGCACGTTGCCCGGCCCTTCGGGCTTTTCCCAAGTGCGTGGGAATACCGGATACGCCCCGCGGTCCTTGGCGGCCATCCCGGTCTTCAACAGCACGCGATACAGGCGGTTCTCACAGGGGACGAAAACCGAGTCGGTCGTAAGGAACGGCCGGCCGCGGATCGGCGAGTCCATTCCTTCGATCCATGCGGTGATGTTGTCATCCTTGTACGGGTCGAAGCGGTCGCGCTCGTATTTTTTCCAACTCAGCATGATCAGACCCTTCTCGCCGGACAGGATGATCTGGTCGCCGATAATGCCGACCAGAGTGTCCAGGTCATGAAGGGTGTCGGAGCCGCCGTCGGGGTTGCGCGAGCCGTTCTCGAGTTCTTTCAGGTCGATCCGCTTAATTGCCGCCCCGGTGCCTGCGTCGTAGATGAACAGGTGATGGCCCTCAGTCGGCAGCGAGAACACCACGCCGTCCTGCACCATCACCGGGTTGAAGGCCCACGGCTTGTGCGGGGGCTCCTGGAATTGGTTGGCGGCTTGGAACGGGTTGAACGCCTGGCGGGCGTCCATGTTCTGGCGGCCAGAGGGGTAGATGTCGAGCCAGACCACCGCGCCTGTGTACGCGTCCAATGCCGCCAGCGCGCCCAAGTTGGTCTGCACGTAGACGCGGCCGTTGGCGTAGGCGAGGTGCGAGCTATTGTCGTTCGTGGACATCGGCACGCCGCCCATTCCCCATTGCATGTTGTTGGAGCTGGCGCTGGCGATGTAGGTGGACCAGCGGTACTTGCCTGTGGAGAGATCGAAACACAGGACGTAGCAGTCTTCAAACTGGGCCTGCTTGCCGGCGCGGCCGATGACCAGCACGTTCTCGCCCACCACGAGCGGCGAGCCGCCCATGTGAAGCGTGCGCTGTTCCTTGGCTTCTTCCGGGAGGGAGGCGAGCGAGAGGGCCCATTTTTCGCCGCCGGTCTGGCGATCGAGGCAGACGAGCCGGGCCTCCGCCTGCGTGGTCATTCCCAGGACCATTTGGGCGGTGCGGTCGGCCTGGCCCATGATCGCAAGCACTTCGTGGTCGGTAAGGGTGCAGGTGAGCTCGCGGGCGCGGGGCGAGCCGGAAAAGTTTTGCAGCGTGTATGAGCCGCTGGAGTAGGTTTGCGCCCAGCCGGCGAGGGGGACGCCGCTTTCGAGGTTGACGCCGTAGACGCGCTGGCCGTCCTGGAAAAACAGTTCGCCGCGATCGGTGACGGGCATAATGCCTAGCGTCTGTCCTTCGTCGACGGCGTGCTGGTATTGCTTCTCGAGGAGGTTCTTTTGCTGCGCGTGGATGTCCTTCCAGACGGGCTTGGAAAGGCCGATGCCGTACAGGCGCGCGCCGGGTTTTCCCTCGGCGGAGGAGACGCGGCCGCGCGAGGGGTCGCCGCCGAACACCGGCCATGAATCCGCGGACGCGAACGCGGCGTTGGCGACGGGCGCCTGCGTTTCCTGCGCCAGCGAATCGGCCAGCACGACGTCTTTACCGCGGACGACGCCCCGTTCGTTGGCGAACTGCGCTTTAAGTTGTCCGAGCCGATCCTTGGCCCTGGCGGGATCTCCCGCGTAGTAGTACGCGAGGGCGGTGCGATAGAGGGTCCCGGGCCGCTCGGTCAGAAGTCCCGGATGCAGCGTGAGGAGCCGGTCGCCCAGCCACGCCGCAGCGGGAAACTCGCCACGTTCGAGGTACAGATCGATCAAACGGATGGCGGCTTGTTTGCCGGACTCGGTCACGAAGTAGACGGAGTAGACTTTGTTCAGCGCCGCGGCGTCGCCCGGCCGGGCATTCTCCAGCATCGCGGCGGCGGGGGTCTCGAAACGGGCGCGGTAGACGTCCAGGCCCTCCTGCGGCCACTTCGCCAGTTTCTCCTGCACGCCGAAGGTGATGCTCGTGTACTGGTTGATCTTCTTGTCCTTGTCGAGCGCAGAGGGCACGACGCGGTCGGAATACTTGGTGATCACTTCCTGGTAGAGGTCGGCGGACTTGTTCCACTCCTTCAGGCGTTCCATCTTCTGCGCCAGGGCGAGCTTCTCGACCGCCCCTGCGGAGTCGCGGACGTAGACGCCTTCCGTGGGCTCCTTGCCGTAGAAGTTGTCGCCGTTGATGCCCCCGGCGACCTCCTTCTGTGCCTGCTGCTGCGGCGGCTGCGGCGGGACCTGTGCGCGCAGAATAGGGCCGCTCTCCAGTGGCAACGCGCCCGCTGCTGCCAAGGCAAGCATACGAATCGTCCGCGAGGTGAGTTGCTTCAATCGGGAAGAGGTCATGGGATGATCCCCAGGTTCTGGAACGTGGAAGGTGGAGCGTGGGACGTGGAAAGTGACAGAATCGGTCGCCCCATGTCACGTTCCAAGTTCCACGTGCCCAACATTAACAACAAATCCGGCTCCAAATGTAACGGGAGCTCAAACTCGCGGCTCCCTACAAACCTTCAAAATACCCCATCCACAACGGGGCGAGGAGTTCCACCTGGTCCTTCGGGATGCGGGCTTTGTCTGACCAGATCGCCAGCTTCAAGGCGTCCCGCGCCGGGCATGCGTCGAGCTCTTGCGGGGCCCGGGCGATGCGCTCGACGGCCCGGCGGATCAGGGCGATGCCATTGTCCGACGCCGCCCGCAGATTCGCAATGATCTCCTTGAGCAACTCGGCCGCGTCCGGCGGGGTTGCCGGGCCGGCGGTCGCGCCGGGATTGGCGGGCGCGGCCCTGCGCCAGCAGTCGTAATCCGTCACCAAGGCTACCAACGCGTAAGGGATTTCGGCCTCGCGCGCCAGCTTTGCCTCGGGCATGGCGGTCATCCCGATCAGGTCGCCGCCCCAGAGGCGGTGCATCAGGCTCTCGGCACGGGTGGAAAACGCCGGACCTTCCATGGCGACGTAGCAGCCGCGGGAGTGGGTGGTGAAGGACACGGGGACGCGGGGATGGGGGGACGCGGAGAGGGTCGGGGAGCCGGCGCTGGCATCCTGACCGACAGGAGTTGTCGAATCACTGGCGTTTTCTGCGGTCCCAGCGTCCCCTTGTCCCCGCGTCCCCGCGTCCGCCTCCATTCCTCGCCCCTCCTCCACCAATATCCGACGCAGCACCGGGCAAAAGGGTTCCGCAAATTCCACGTGCACCGCGGCTTGGTCGAAGAACGTGGCGGCACGCCTGCATGTCTTGTCGATGATCTGATCTGGGATCACCAGGTCGCGCGGGCGAAGCTGCTCGCGCAGTGAGCCGACTGCGCCGGACGCGATGATGTGGGTCACGCCCAGCTTCTTGAGCGCGAAGATGTTCGCGCGGTAAGGCACTTGGGTCGGGTTAAGCAGGTGGCCGGGCCCGTGGCGCGACAGGACGAACACGGGAACGCCGTTCCAATTCGTTTCGATGATCGCGTCGGCGGGCGCGCCGAAGGGTGTCTGCACCTCATGACGCACCCCGGTTTCCTGCGAGCCCAGCACCGCGCCCAAGCCGCTGCCGCCGATCAGCCCTATCTTGACTTCACTCATGATGAAAAAGGGTATGGGCGTCGGAGCAAAAGGGCAAAGGTGCGAAGAATTCCGAATTCCAAATGCCTAAATCGATAACCCGTACGCCACATTGCAGCCCGGCCGCACGCTTGCGTTTTATCCGGCGCGGGTTACGGTCAGGGCGCTTTCGGACACTTCACCGGGAACCCATTATGCGCTATGCGATCCGCTCACTGGTCGTTGCGGTTTTTACTTCTTGCATCGGCACGGCGACGGGGCAAGAAATTTCCCGGGTGTTTAGCGCGCCTCGCGCGGCTGGGGACGAACGGCTGCAGGCGGCGCACGACGTGGATAATCCGTCGCCATTTGAGCCGCATTATTCATCGGCGGAGCAGTGGGCCCATCGGCGGCAGGAGATCATCGAGCAGGTGTCGGTCGCCGAGGGGTTGTGGCCGATGCCCGAGCGGACGCCGCTGAATCCGGTCATCCATGGCCGGATCGAGCGCGACGGCTACACGATTGAAAAGGTGTTTTTCGCCAGCCTTCCCGGCCACTACGTCACCGGCAATCTCTATCGCCCGACGGGCAAGACCGGCAAGCTTGCCGCGGTCCT
>JAQGHH010000509.1 GCA_028288945.1 Phycisphaerales bacterium | reverse complement strand
GCCATGTATCGGGCTAACTCGTCATTCTTTCTCGCGCTTTTCAGTTCCACGTTACGCAGCACCTTGGCATTTTTGTAGCGGCGTGACAGCAATTCGGTGACTTGTTCCAGCGGCGCTTGTACGGCCAGAAGCGACCATTCCGGCTCGCCGTCGTTGGTGAGTTTCAGGAAGTGCCTGGCCCCCAGCGGCGGGTCTTTGATCCCCGGCGTGGCATTGGCCGCCTTGGCGCCAGCGATGGACGGACTCGCAAGGCCCGCTTCACTAGCGGCGGCGATTTCATCGTCGCTCATTTCGGCCTTGCGCTTGCCGCCGCGGGAGATCAGCAGGTCGACGAACTCCCCGATCGCCGGCGCGCGGTCGTCCTGATCCCGCCGCGCCGATTCGAGATACTGCTCGGCGATATCGAGTATCGTGCCACGGCTACCGACGCGGTTGATGTTCGAGCCGGCGTCGAGCAGAAGCTTTGCCGCACGGAAATTCCTGTAACCCACGGCGGTGTTCAGGGCGGTGTAGCCGTCCTTGTCGGGAAGGTCCTTTGCACCGGCTTTGAGCAGGGCCGCAAGACACGCCAGGCGGGTTTGGTTCTCCACGTCATGGCCCGCCACCAAACTGTGCAGCGCGGTAGCGCCTCGATGGTCGGTGGCGTTCGGATCGGCGCCAGCCTTCAGCAAAAACTCGATCAGAGCCGGTTTCGCTTCGAGCGGAATTTGCGCGCTGGCGACGGCCAGCAAAGGCGGCCGAAAACGCTTGCGGCTGAAATTGGCGACCGCCGCACCGCGCTCGACGAGCAGTTGCATCAACTCCATATTGCCGCGGGCAATGGCGGCATTCAGCGGCGTGCTGCCGCCCGAGGTCAGTGCGTTGACCTCGGCCCCCGCATCGAGGATGGCTTCGACAACGCCCCGGTTCTCTCCCTCGACCGCGTAATGCAGCGGCGTGTGGTCGCCCTCAATTTCGCCAGCGCCTTTATCCACGGCCGCCACGCTGCCCCCCGCGGCGAGCAGGATCTGCACGATCTCCAGAAACCCATTCTTCGCCGCCAACATCAGCGGCGTCTGGTCCGCCGGCATGTTATGGCCGTCGCGAATGTCCACCCCCACGCCAGCCCCGAGCAGCCGACGGACTTCCGCCGCGTCTCCCGTTTCCTTCGCGGCTTTGATCAATGCCTTCTCGTCGGCAGATAAATGTGCATTGCCGTCCCACATGAACAGTTCTCCTCCAACCAATGAAAGCGGAGCCCTTGAGCATTTATCTGAAATGGGCCAGCAATAATATCTCAAGCCTGCGGCAATTGGAATCAGGCAGCGAAGGACGGCGGATGAGGAAGCGAGCCTTGCGCGGGAAATGAAGTTAGCGCCAGGCGCGTACCTCGTTGCCCGATTTCAGGCGAAGAGGAGTTGAAGGATAGGTATTGGATCAGTGCAATATCTGGCCGAACAGAACTTTTTTGAAACGCTCCAGCGGCTTGATGTTCAGGTCGACTTTTGATTGCAGAATCGCTCCCTGCCACGAAGAGTAAAGGAAGCTCGCCACTTCGCGGACGTCGGTCGATGCCGGCAACTCGTCCGCATCGACTGCCGCTTTCAGGCAATAGACGATCGACTCGTTAATGTCTTTGAACATCTCCGTCAGGCGCTGTCGAATCAACTCGCTTTGATCGCTCGCCTCGATGCTGAAATTTCCAATCAAACAGCCGGTGCGGAACTCCGCTTTTTTGAGGAAGGCTATTTGCAGGTCGATCCATGCCCGCAGACGGCGAAGGGGCGGCAGCGAATCATTGCGCAAGGTCTTGTGGATATTGCCTTGAACAAGCGCGAAATAAAGGTCCAAAACCTCCTGGGCAAAGGCTTCTTTCGAGGTGAAATGATTGGTGAACGATCCCTGCGGTACGCCCGCCGCCCGAACGATGTCCCGGACACTTGCTCCGGCATAGCCTTGACCGAGAACAACCTTCAGACCTTCCTGGAGCAGTTTCTCTCTATGTGACGGCTTTGGCATAAGCGATTCTGGCTCTTTAATGCTCAACGCGGAAAGCGGTCACCAAACATTGGAAGTCCGCTCTTCGACTGTTCCCGAGTGGCCTCGTCTTGAATCACGTCCCAATGCTCCTCGAGAATTCCATTCTCGATTCGAAGAATGTCCGCCGCAACCCAATTGACGGGTTGGCCGAAACCGGAGAATCGGCCATGCACGATGACGAAATCCTCGTCGGCTACGATGACACCCGGCTCATATCTAAGCGTTGGGGGTAGACTTTTGACGAGGTTGAATAATCCCTCGCGGCCGGGAGCGATATGCGCGCTGTGCTGGATGTAGCGAGGAGACCAATACCGCTCGGCTTCCGTGTAGTTCCTTCTATTGAAGAGCGCATCGAACGCCATGAGGACTAGCGCCTTGTTTCGTGATTCTTTAGTGTCAGGCATGTTTGCCTCTTTCGTTACGATGTCGTTGGCCACATATTGTTGCTGTGGACGATTTGCTTCCACGGCTTTCACTGCCCATTTAGAAATCCGTCATAGCTTCGAGCCGCCGTCGACGGCGATCGTGTGTCCCGTGATCCATCGCGCGGCGTCGGAAGCCAGGAAGGCGAAGACGCCACCTATGTCGTCCGGCGTCGCAACGCGCTTGAGCGCCTGCATCGACATCGTGAGTTGACGGCCGGAGTCGGTACGAGCAAAGCTCGACATTTCCGTGTCAACAACGCCCGGCGCGACGGCGTTCACCCGAATTCCGCGCGGCCCCAGCGCGGCGGCAAAGTGCTTCACCAACGTGTCAACAGCGCCCTTCGTCGCCGCGTAAGCCGCGATCGTGCCCACCGCCGAGCGTGCGACGAGGGACGAAACGAAGATTACATTCGAGCCGTCTCCCAACACTGGCAGCAACTGCTGAACGAGAAAGTAGGGAGCGCGGACATTGACCGCGAATAGCCGGTCGAAATCCTCAACAGTCAGTCCTTCGATGGGGACGGATTTGGAGATGCCGGCATTGGCGACCAAAATATCGAGTTTCCCATCGACGATCTTGCGGACTTTCTCGGCCAGCACATGAGCGCCGTCGTCTGCCGCGAGGTCGGCGGCGACGGCTTCGGCGTGGCCGCCCGCGGCGCGAATCTCCGAAACCAAGGAATCGGCCTCCTCGCGGCCCCGACCGTAATGCACCAGAACACGCGCCCCATTTTGAGCGAGCGAGCGTGCCGCCGCCTGGCCAATCCCGCGCGATGCGCCTGTGACCAGCGCAATCTTGTTTGTTAAGTCGGCCATGTCGCTTCTCCTTCGTGTCACGTTTTGCAGTTACGCCCCATCGGGCACGAGCGCTAGGGCTGCTCTCGCGCAATCGACGTCGTTCTGCACCGTGGGCGCCCCACTCAGCCCGATCGCCCCGACGATTTCGCCGTCCACCTTGATGGGGAACCCTCCTCCCCACGCCGCCACACGCGCGAGCGTGGGAATGCCGGCCAAGAGCGACGGGTCGCTTTGGAGAAAGTCGAAGAATTCCTGCGTGGAGACGCCGAACAAAGCTGTGTACGCCTTGTTCTGCGCGATCTCGATGGAAAGGATCGGAGCCCCATCCATCCGGCTAAAGGCCTTGAGATTGGCCCCGTCATCGAGAACCGCCACGTTCTCGCAAACGCCGAGTTCTCTGGCTTTCGCCACCGCCGCATCCACCATTTTCTGTGCTAGCTCAGAAGATATGCTGTGTTTCTTCACCACGTTGGCCATTGGACACCTTCCTTCACTTGATGCGTATTGGGCGTTGCTCCACATGTTCGAAAGAACGGGGCGACCATCCCGTCGTGCGGTCAGGCGTTCATTCCCCCATCCACGGTAAGATTCGCCCCCGTGATGTACGAGGACTCCGGGCCGGCGACGAACGCCACCATCGCAGCGATCTCTTCGACGTGCCCGTAGCGGTCGAGTGCCGTGGCGGCCTTCTGCGGTACCGCCCACTCGCCCGCGGCGGGATTCAATTCCGTGTCGATCGGGCCCGGCTGCACGTTGTTGACCGTGATGCCCCGGCTCCCGACTTCTCTGGCCAGCGCCTGAGTGAACATTTTGACCGCTCCCTTCGTGGCCGAGTAGGGCACAAGCCCGGGCACCAGGACACGCTCACCCACGGACGAACCGATCATGATGATGCGACCGCCGCTCTTCATGTGCTTCAGCGCCGCCTGCGTCGCGATGAATACGCCGCGGACGTTGATGTCGATCAGCCGATCTAACTCCTCCAGCGTCGTCTGCTCGAACGTTTTCGGAAGGGCCGTGCCGGCGTTGTTCACCAGCACATCAAGCCGGCCGAAGCTCGCGACGGTCTTCTCGACCGCGCCCTTCACGGCCTCGGCATCGGCGGCGTCCGCCTGGATTGCGATCGCCCTC
>JAQGHH010000493.1 GCA_028288945.1 Phycisphaerales bacterium | reverse complement strand
GTAGGTGCCGCCACCGGGCGTAGTGACGTCGAGGGCGGAAATGGAGGAAGTCGGCGGGGCGTTGTCCGCGACCAGCACGCGGAACGACCCGAAGGAGGCGCCGACGCCCAGGCCGTTGGAGTCGGTCACCGATCCGCCGTTGACCGCGACGGTGTACGCGCCGTTGCTCGAGGCGCTCCAGTCTCCGCCGCCGGGCGTGGCAAGCGTGTAGGACGCGGTCACGGAGCCGTCGGAATTCGTAACGAAGCTGACGTTGCTGACGCCGATCGCCGCGCCGCCGGCCGTGGGGGTGACGGTGATGTCGCTGGTGTCAAGCGTGGAGGTGTTGATGCCCGCGGCGCTGGAATAGAGGACGTTGACGACCTGAGGGGCGGTGGGGTTCGTCACGTCCGAGGCGGACACGGAAGCGGTCGGGGGGGCGGCAGCCGCATCGGTGATCAAAAGCTGCGGCCCCGCGCCTTGTGAGTTCGATTCACGGGACAGGAATTCGGTTTCCTGGGACGTCGGCTGGATGTTCTGGAGCGCAAGCGTGACCACCGTATTGCCGGCGTTCAGTTGCTGCTGCAGATATTGCGTCACGTCGAAGCTGTAGGCCTGGAAGCTATTGCGGGTGACGGTGGCGGTAGCCAGCAACGCGCCGTCGACGGACGGCTGGTTGTTCCAGGTCATTTCGCCGGAGGGGTTGTTGTCGGTGTCGAAGCCGTCGCCGATGGAGTTGACGATGTTTCCGTCGCCTTCGACCCAGGATGAATCGGAAACGGCATAGACGCCCATGTCGGTGGGCGTGGCGTGGCTGCTCTGCAAAGAGGCGCTGAGTTGGAGCACCGCGCTATTAATGGAGCTGACGCCCGACAGATCGAACTTCAGGAACGATACACGGTTATCGCCCGAACTCGCATTTTTTACGAAAAGCAGGGGGGAAGCGCCGAAGTTGGTTAGGGCGTAGTTGTGATCGCGAACGAACGTGTCGGCGACGGGCGTGAGCACGGAGGACAGGAGCGTGCGCTGCTCGAGTCGCTCGACGAGCGAGTGGGCGGCGGAGCGCACGGCTTGTGCGCCGCGGCTCAAGCCACGGTGCGAAAGGGCGGCGCGGGATGTGAGCGTCGATGCCGACAACGGAATGGTCACAAGCTTCTCCAAAAAAGCCCTGCATCGGGGCGATTACATAACCCTAATGAGCCGACGCAGCTTCCCTGCGGGTAGATCCAGATTTTCTCGACAGGGGCACTGTCCCGGGACACAAACGACGTGCCGGGCGCGAGCATTCAAACGGTCCATGAAGGACGTCGATGGTTCATCACAACTAGAGGTGATGCGGCGTGCGATTCACTTCAAGGCTTCACCCACAAACGCGATCCTCCGGCCGCCGCCGCATCGAACAGGGTGAACTATATATCCCCCTTCCCGAAGCGTCCAGACAAAACCGGCCGACTGTGATGCCTGGGACACTCGGGCCGCCTTCCATTCTCAAACTTCCTAGACTGACCCACGAACACCATTTTCGATAGGGGCGTGAATTTGGGAGGGTGCGACAGGCTCTCGGTTTGGGTAAATGGATAAAATATCTTCATCCATGGCGATCTTCTCCGCCGCAGTTTGCCAATATTGATGTCGCGCCAAATCGACTGACTTTCCGCAGGACGGGCTCGCGGGTATGTTCCCCGCCCAAGGAAACGAACATCCCGGATTCCGGGAAGGAGCAAATCATGTCTCAGAGTAGCTGGATCGCCCGAGCGGCGACCGTGGCGGCGTCCGTCATTTGTCCATTTGTCTTGCCCGCCGCGAGCGCACTGGCCGGCGAACCGCAGCCGACCGAGGCTTACAGCCCGCAAGACCTCTCTTTGGGGGATCAGCCGCTCTATCTGGACGAGAACCTCCCGAGCCTCGCCCCAAACGCGGCCCCGCTTAATCCCTCCGACCGCCCCTTGATGGACCTTATCAATCACACGCCGCTGGGGAGGCCGATGCAGGAGACGCGTATCAACGCCTACGGGTGGGCGCAAGCCTCGTACAACTACAATTTCATGAACCCGGCCAAGAGCCTGAACCTCGGCCGCGTGTTCGACATCAATGACAACCGCTTCCAGATCAACCAGATCGACCTGGCCTTCGAGCGGAAGGTGGACCTGTCCACCCATCAGTGGGACGTGGGCGGCCGCCTTGAAATGCTCTACGGCACCGACGCCCGCTTCATCCACTCCAACGGAATGTTCGACTTCAGCAACCGAAGCAACAGCGGGAGCAGCGTCGCGCCCGGCCCGGAATATCAGTTCGACATTCCCCAGCTTTACGCCGACGTCGGAGTGCCGATCGGTAACGGCCTTCGCATTCGGGCCGGAAAGTTCCTGTTCTTCAAGCAGATCGATCCCAACGCGAGCGTCTTCTTTTCGCACAGCTACACCTTCGGCGGCGCACTGCCATTCACGCTGACCGGCGTCACGGGCTACTACGAGTTTTGCGACACGTGCAGCTTTGAAGGCGGCATCTCCCGGGGCTGGGGCCAATCCCTGAAGGACAACAACGGAGCGATCAACGGCCTGGGCCGTGTCCGCTACAGCATGGGCAAGAGCACCGATTTGTCACTGGCCCTCGTCACCGGTCCGGAACTCGACCACGACAATTCGCACTACCGGACCGTCCTTGACGCCACATTGACTCACCAACTCAGCGACAGGCTGACGGTTCTCGCCGACGGCGTGTATGGCCACCAAGCCCTCCCCGGCGACGTGACCTCCGCAAGCTGGTACGGCGTCTCCGGCTACGGCGTCTATAAGTTCAGCGACCAAATCTCCACCGCCCTTCGCCTGGAGTGGTACCGCGACGAGGAAGGCTTCACGACCGGCATCGCCCAAAATCTCTATGAAGCGACTGCGGGCCTGACCCTTACCCCATTCCCCAACGACGCCGTCGGGCAATTCTTCCGGATTCGCCCGGAAATTCGCTACGACTATGCGAGCCGCAATTTCTTCGACGGCTTCCGCCGCCACGATCAGGTGACGGTCGCGATCGATGCGGTTTTTAATTTCTAATTCGTGGGATGTCAGTTTTGTCAGTGGTCAGTTGTTAGTTATCCGTGGTCAGTGGTCCGTAGGCGGTGGCCAGTGGAGGCAGGAAAAGCCCCTGATTTCCCTTCACTAACAACTGACAACGGACCACGGACAATTGACAACTGACCACGGACAACTGACAACTGACTTGTCCCATGGCCCGTGTCGAACTCGAGAAAGTCAGCAAGGTTTATCCGGGCGGCGTCACCGCTGTCGACGCGATTGATCTGCACATTGCCGACAAGGAATTCGTCGTGCTCGTGGGGCCTTCGGGGTGTGGGAAGAGCACGACCTTGCGCATGATCGCGGGGCTGGAGGAGATCACGGGCGGGGTGATCCGGATCGGGGACCGGACCGTGAATGACGTCGCGCCCAAGGACCGGGACGTCGCGATGGTTTTTCAGAATTATGCCCTGTACCCGCACATGAGCGTGTACAAAAACATGGCCTTCGGCCTCAAACTCCGCGGCATGGGGCGGGGGCAAATCCGGCACCGAGTGACGGAGGCGGCGCGGGTGCTCGACATCGAGCACCTGTTGCAACGCAAACCCCGGCAGCTTTCGGGCGGGCAGAAGCAGCGCGTGGCGGTGGGGCGGGCGATCGTCCGCGAGCCGGCGGCGTTTTTATTCGATGAGCCGCTGAGCAACCTCGACGCCAAGCTCCGTGTCACCACCCGGGCCGAACTCAAGCGGCTTCATCATCGTTTAAAGACCACGACCATCTACGTCACCCACGACCAAGAAGAGGCGATGACCCTAGGGGACCGGATCGTCGTAATGAAGGAAGGAGTCATTCAGCAGGCCGATGCGCCGCTGGCGACCTATAATTCTCCGGCTAATCGATTCGTCGCAGGGTTCATCGGGATGCCTCCGATGAACTTTTTTGACGGGATCCTGAAGATGTTAGACGGCGAGATGGTTTTCGAGGACGGGAAGCTGCAAACGCATCAAAAACCGGTGGCGGCGGGGGGGAGACGGCCGGGAAATGAAGGGGGGGAAGAGCAGCAGATTGCGGCCGGTGAGTTGACGCTGCCGGGTAATGGGTTTAGGCTTGTCGTTCCGTCGTTCCTCCGGGAGCGGCTGGAAAGGTCGGTCGGCGGCCACGTGGTGCTGGGCATTCGGCCCGAGCATTTGCATTTGGAGCCGGCGAACGCGGCATTGTCCCCCGCGCCGATCGAGGTGAAGGTGAACGTGATTGAACCGTTGGGAAATGACATGGACGTGTACGCAAGTACATCCCTGCACGACCACGTGGTCGTGCGGGTGGAGGCGCATGCCGGCCTCCAGATCGACGCGCGGGCGGCACTGTATGCCGACGCGCGTAAGATCCACTTTTTCGCACCCGGAGTGACCGGGATGAACCTGTGCCAAGCGAGCGAGCTGTCCCATGCACCCATATAAGTGGCATGGACAAGCTCTTTTGGCCGATGCAACGCCCGTCCGGAGGGTTTCCGGATGAGCGTTTAGTGTGTTGCATCAAGTTCGTGCGAACTGTGGGCCGCCTCGGGTGGCCTTTTTTAATTGGTGAAAGTTGCCAGCGGAACAGAACACAGAGACCAGGTGTTCACCGGCACTGATAACTGGCAACTGTTTGCACAACTGAATAGCGAGGAACCATGAACCAGGAACTGATCCGCATCGTCGACGGCATCGCCCGCGACAAGAACATTGAACGGGAGCAGATTTATACCGACATCGAGCAGGCGATCGCGTCCGGGCTGCGCAAGCAGTTCAACACGGAAGACACCAGCGAGTTCGTGGTAACCGTCGACCGCAGCACGGGCGACATCGGCGCCACCCGGCAGGGCGTGGCGCTCCCGCTCAGCGTGGTTGGCCGCATCGGGGCACAGACCGTCAAGCAGGTGATGATCCAGCTCATCCGTCAGGACGAACGCGGCAGCATTTACGAGGAATTCAAAGACCGCGTGGGCACCATCGTCACCGGCACCATCGCCCGATTCGAAGGCGGAACGATGATCGTCAACCTCGGGCGCGCCGAAGGGATCATGCCACGGAGCGAGCAGATCCCGGGCGAGCAGCACGACGTCGGCGAGCGGGTTCAGGCGCTGATCATGGAAGTGCGCGACACGCTTAGCGCGATCAAGATCATCCTCAGCCGCAGCCACCCGGAGCTCATCCGGCGGCTGTTCGAGCGCGAGGTTCCGGAAGTCGGCGAGCGGACGATCGAGATCAAGGCGCTCGCCCGCGAGCCGGGGCACCGCACGAAGATCGCCGTCAGTTCGATCGACAGCAAGGTGGACGCGGTGGGCGCGTGCGTGGGCGTACGCGGCAGCCGCATCAAGAATATCGTCGACGAACTGGGCGGCGAGAAGATCGACATCGTGCGTTGGAACGAGTCGTCGCAAATTCTGATTGCCAACGCGCTCAAGCCCGCGGAAGTTACGGAAGTGGCGCTCTGCTTCGAGCTCGGCCGGGCGACGGTGGTGGTGAAGGATGATCAGCTTAGTCTGGCCATCGGCAAGCGCGGGCAGAACGTGCGGCTGGCGGCGCGCCTGACCGGTTGGGACGTGGACATCCTCACTCCCCCCGAGTTCCAGGCCGGCATCCAGCGGCTTGACCAGACGCTCAAGACGATCGACGGCATCACGCAGGAGATGGTGGACAAGATCATCGCGCTGGGCCTGATCGACGTGCGCGATATTGACGAGGTCGGTACCGGACCGTTGATGGAAGAGCTTTCGCTGGAGGAGGCGCGGGCCCAGTTGGTGGTGGACCGCTGCTCGGAGGAGGCCAAGCTGGTGGCCATCGAGCAGGAAGCCAAGAAGGCGACCGAGGCGCGGGCCAAGGCCGCCGACCGGGCGGCGATGCTCGCCGCCGGCGCGAGCGGGGCGGCCCGACCGGCCGCGGCCGCGACGACCGACATCTTCGGCGATGCCCTTCGTGCCCCGGCGGGCGGGCACGGCCCCGACGAGAGCGGGCCGGCCGACGCGGACGCCACGGGCACGGTCGTGCCCGGTGCAATGGAAGCCACGGAAGGCGCAGCGCCCGAGGTGACGACGCACGACGAACGGACGTTCGCGACGACGTCAGAGCTGTCACCCGAGGAGCAGGCGATTCAGGGCGTGACGACGACGGACGACGGGGACCAGGAGAAGAAGGAGTACCCCGACGACACCGACGACACCGCCGCACTTGCCGAGGGACGGCTCGATCCGCCCACGAGCACGCGGGCCGAGCCGGTGTGATCGGCCCAACCCCAACTGGGCCGACGGGCCGGTTTCAACGTACTAGTTAGACGTAATTGTTGATGGACGAAAAGGTCAGTAGAGGCGAACAGAACAAACATTTGTTACGATACGTTGCGGCGTGCGACCCTGAGGCGGGGCGACGCGGGCCGCTTCTGTTGAGGAGATCGATTTTGGCTAAAGGCATCCGAGTCAACCAGCTTGCCAAGGAATTGGGAGTTGAAAGCAAGGCGATCCTCGCGAAATGTCGCGAGGAGGGCTTGGGCGAAAAAGTCCCCAACCACATGAGCGTTCTCAGTGTGGGGCTGACTGAGACAGTGCGCGAATGGTTCAGCGGCGGCGGGGGCGGTACGGCCGTACAGGTTGCGCCACCCGTCGAGGTGAAGCCCAAGCGCCGCGTCGTCAAGAAGCAGCTCGGTGACGAAGCGAATGACGACGGGTCAGGCACGACCGCCGCGGCCGAGCCGGAAGCACGGACGGAGCCGGAGCCTGTCGTCGAGCCGCAACTCGCGCCGTCCGAGCCCGTAACCGAGGCGGCCGCCCATGAGCCCGTGCAAGTGCCCGAGCCGCAGGCGGAGATTGCGCCGCATCGGCCCGAGCCGGTCATCGCTCCGCCCGCGCCTGCCGCGGACCTGCACGTGCCGCACCCGACACCGGTCGCACCCGCGCCGGCGGCCCCGGTTGCGCCTGCGCCCGTCGTGCCGTCGGCGCCTCCGCTCGCACCGGCGGCGACGATTGCGCCGCCCGCAGGGCCCGCCGCTCCCCACGCGCCTCAAGCGCCGCACGGCCCGGGGCACCGCCCGATGGCGGTTCCGCCCACGGCCCGGCCGACGGTCAGCCTCAAGTCCATGGGCGGCCACGGCCCCGCCACCGTCGAGCGCAAATCCGTTACACCCGCCCCGAAACTCGGCTCAGACGTCGCCAGGACGCCCGCCAAGATTCAGGGCCCGCGCGTCGTCCGCGAGGAAAAACCCGAAGTCGTTCCCGTCCCCGGCAGCCGCGGCCCGCGCGGCCCGCGCCCGGGCGACGCGCCGGCATTCACGCAGGCCCGCCCGCAGCAGGGCCGCGGCGTCAAGGTCACCGAGGAGGAGGACGACGCCGAAGCCCGCAAGAAAGCCGCAGCGGCCAAAGGCGCCGCCGGCCGTACCAATTCCAACCGCCGACGCGGCCCCGACGGCCGTCGCGGCGAGGCGCAGGAGAAGCTCCGCGAGTTCAGCGAAGCCGATCTCGCGGAACGCCGCACGCGTCTGGCGCAAGCCGCCAGCCACCGCGCGGGCGTCGACCGCCATATGGTCAAGACCCAGGCCCGCGGCTCGCACCCGCTGGCAAAGACCGGCCTGCAAAAGGGCGTGCCGATCGAGATCGAAGAGCCGATTACGGTAAAGAGCCTGTCGGCGGCGCTGGGCGTGAAGGCCAACGACATCCTGACGAAGCTCATTCGCCAGGGCGTCTTCGCCAACATCAACCAGAACCTCGACCACGACACCGCCCAGATGCTCGCGCTCGATTACGGCGCGGAGCTGATCGTCGCGCAGCAGGAGACTCTCGAGGAGGAACTCGTGGGCGAGTTCGATGCCCG
>JAQGHH010000483.1 GCA_028288945.1 Phycisphaerales bacterium | reverse complement strand
CGGGCATGAGCCGCCGCCGATGGTGCAGGTGACGGGGAGCCACCCTACCACCCGCCCGGCGGGACTCCGGCGGATTTGCCAGGAGTGCGGGGTCGACATCTCCGGCTACGACGAATTCTGCCCGAATTGCGGGGCGAAACTGAAGTGACGCGGTTAGAGTCGGTGCACTTCCAATAAAAGCCTATTCCCGCTTACGGCGTGCCAGCAGCCCGCCCAGCGCCAGCGGCAGCAGTGCCAGCGACGCGGGCTCGGGAGTCACAGTCGTCGGCACGAACGTGAAGCCGGGGTCGGTTTCGGGTGCGCCGATGTAGACGTATGACCTTCCGGTCTCCAGGTTTAGGAGAGACCTTCCGGCAAGCACGGAAGGCGGGTCGGTCGTTGTAAAGGTAAAGCCGCTCAGCGTCTGGCCGGGCTGCAGCGGGGTCGTCGCGTTGACCCACTGCACCGACGCCACGCCAAAGATGTCCGGGGCATCGATCCCAGTCCACTGCGCCGTCGGCGATGAAATGCTGAGCGGCGCGGTGGGTAGCAGGTCGTACGCGGGAATCCATCCGAACCAGAACGTGCCGATGTTTGTGGTCCCGGTATCGGTGAGGGTTAGGGAATACTTGTACGTATTGGGGCCTGTCTGTTGCGAAGAGATCGTACTCGTCGCGCCGATCGCCCCGAACGCCGGGGCTTGCGACAAGCAAATCCCGATCACCGCCATACCCCACGCCGCGAATGCTCTTTTCATCCAAAGCCTCCTGGTAAATGAAGGCGCATCGTAGACACGGGCGGGTTGAAATCGCGCGAGAACGCAAAGAATGCATGTAAGGTGCAAACATGACGTGCAGCCCATGGATGTGTGTTGCGCGCCGGCGCGGTCCCGCTGCGGAAATTGTGGTTTCCCACCGTGCCAATGGTCGTGCGTGGTTCGCAATTTGCGGGGACCGACGTTCACTGTGGATGGGAATCCACTTGAAATAAACCACATCCCCTCGGGAGACCTCATGAGCACGAAACTTAAATCCCTCGATCAGCAGGTGATGGTCATTACCGGCGCGTCAAGCGGAATCGGGCTGGCGACGGCAGAGGCCGCCGCCGGGAAAGGCGCGAGGCTCGTTCTCGCGGCACGGAGCGGGCAGACGATGAAGGACGTCGTCGCGCGGATCAATGATTCCGGCGGCGAAGCCATCTTTGTCGCATGTGACGTCGCCGACCGAAGGCAGGTTGACGCGGTCGCTCAAGCCGCGGTCGCGCGGTTCGGTCGGATCGATACGTGGGTGAACAACGCGGGTATTGCGATTTACGGGCGCTTGGACGAGGTGAGCGAAGAGGATAGCCGTCGGCTGTTTGAAACCAATTTCTGGGGCGTTGTGAACGGCTCGCTCGCGGCCCTCCCCTATCTCACGGAGAACGGCGGGGCGCTGATTAACCTGGGCAGCGAAGTCTCCGACGCGGTGGTGCCGCTTTTGGGCATGTATACGGCCTCCAAGCACGCCGTGAAGGGATTCACCGATGCATTGCGCGTGGAGATCGAGGACGTGGACAAAGCGCCGGTGTCGATCACTCTGATTCAGCCGACGGCGGTTAACACCCCGTTCCCTCAGCACGCACGAAATTACCAGGACAAGGAACCGAAACTGCCGACGCCGATGATCGAGCCGCAGAAGGTGGCCGAGGCGATCCTGGACGCGGCCACGAGCCCGACCCGGTCCAAAAAGGTCGGCGCCATGTCGAAAGTAAACACGGCCGTGGCCAAGCTCGCGCCCGGCCTTGGCGACAAGATGGCGGCAAAGCAGTTGGACCGCCAGCACTACGATGAGAAGCCGCGTAATCCCGACGGCGCGCTCAACCGCCCGAGCGAAACGACCGGAGTAGCCGGCCGCACCCACGGCACCGGCGGCCGCGAACCCAGGTAGCAACGCCAAAGATCGCTATGCAAATTTCACCGGCCGGGACGAGATCGTCGTTTGACTGACGGCTTCACCTCGCCCTTTTTCGTATAAGCGGGCGGGGAATAGAAATTCACCGTCACGAGCGGCTCGTCCCCCGTGTTCGAGATCTGGTGCGGCTCATTCTTCTCCACCAGAAGCAGTGAGCCCGCCTTAAGCCGTACCGCACGACGGCTCACCTTCGCGCGCCCCGCGCCGGCAATGACGTACAACCACTGCTCGGCTTTGGGGTGTTCATTCTCGACTTGATCACTTGAGGACTGACCGGCCTTCAAAACCATCGTGGCGGCCTGGACGTTGCGGGACGCAATGAGCGGCTTGAAAAAATCCCGTTGCTTCGCAATGGAGAGGTGCTTCATACGAATTCCCACTTGGCCTGAGGCATTGGACCCAAACGGCAACGGCGCCCCGCAGCAATTCCGACGCCACTGTTTGATTCATCCGGGGGGATCGGAGTGACGGAGGTGGGTTTCAAAGTTTCTCAAATACGCCGCGTACAGTTCGGGCTTGTTGCGGATGATCAGCAAATTCTCAGCGTTTTGGTCTTCGGATTGGTCGGTGAAATTGAAGGAGCCGGTGATGAGGGTTTGGCCGTCGACGAGGATGATTTTGTCGTGGGCGTCCTTGTGGCGGCCGTCGCGCCAGACGGCCAGGCCGCTGTCGGCGAGGTAGGCGTGGGCGGAATAGATGCCGCCGATGTTGTGCTTGTCGAGGATGATCCGGACGCGCACGCCGCGGGCGTGGGCGGATTTGAGGGAGTCCACAAGCTCCATGGAGGTGATGAGGTAGGCTTGGAGGTCGACGGAGGCGCGGGCGTGGTCGATTTCAAAAAGGATCGCGGCGAGCGCGCCGCCGTCGGGTGAGAAATAGACGGAAATGTCGTCGTGCGTGACGGCCGGGGGCTTAAAGGTACGGTGGGATTTTGCGGGCGGAATCGCCGGCACGCAGCCGCCGAGGAGGGTGAGGAGGAGGATTGCGGGGAAGCGGTTCATTTTGCGAGCCCTCCAAGAGTGACGCTCATTGCGGGAAATCCCCGTCGGGAATCAACTCTTCGCGATAGGCCACATCCTCGGGGTGATTCATGAATAGCACGATGTGGTCGATGGAAAATCGCGGCCTGCGGCTTGACTCAGGCATTCGGCAGTATTCGCAGCAATGGCGGGCGCGGGCACGGACGGCTCGCTCGAGTTCCTTCTCCATGCCCTGCTCGTATTAACTGGTTCTAGCGGTTCAATGATCGCTTGGCCTTCAGACGCATAATCACCAGCAGGCTGTCGACATGAATGAAGCCGTCGAGCTCCTGCGCTTCTTCAGGCGAGAGCGTTCCTTCCTGAGCCTTCGCGGCAAGCACCTCATAGCGGGCGTGGTCCGTGGGAGGGAAATCAAGATCCACGATGTAGCGTGCGACGTCGGGAGCCAGAGACCCGTTCTCAGGTTCGATGACCTGACGAAACAAAGTGGTGCTGTCGAAAGTGACGGCCATGTTTTGGATTATAGCAAATGGCCTTTCACCCGTCCTCTTCCATTCATTTCCCAGAGACAGCGGGTGTGGCATCGCTAAACGGCGCCGGCGCAGTTGTCGGGCCCGTTTTGGGCGCCGTCGTTGGTTTGGGAGGCGGGGGTTTATATCCAAATGCGCTGTAGGAAACGATGTTTCGCATGATGGCGGTGGCGCTGTTGGGCGAATAGCCGGAGATGCCGTCCATCGGCTCGCCTACCAGGCCGGCCGTCAGGTCCTCGCGGCTGTAGAAGACGGCGATGCGGTTGCCGCGGGGAATTCCGATCAGTCGCGGCGTCCTCAGCTTGCCTACCACGCGCTTATAGAATTCGCGGTACGTGACGGTTTCGATCTGCCCGTCCGCAAGGTTGAAGACGGGGCTCGTCACTTCCAGCGGGTTGGCCAGCGCGGTTTCGGCTTCCTTGCCGAAAATTGCCTTGAGCTCGGCCTCCGCGGCGTCGGCGAATTCGGGGCTCCCGCCGGCGGAGTCGATCACCAGGGTTCCGCCGTGAATGATGAACTGCACGAATTCCGTGCGCGCCGCGGGCGTCAGGCTGAATTTGGTGGTGCCGGTGAGGTGCGCGACCTTGTAACCGGCGAGCTTGCTTTCGCCCGGCTTGACCGTCGCGACGGTGAGATCGACCTTGTGTTGATTGTGGAATATGGCCGAAAGCCGCTGCCAGCCGCCCGGCTCGGGGTTCCAGTTGTCGCCGACCTCAAGGCGGGCGATTTTGGCGGTGCGGTCGGCGTGGATGTCCGGGCGCGGGTTGACGGCGATGATTTCGCCCTTGTAGCGGAAGCTGTGCTTGTCGATGGCGTAGAGGAAGATGTCGCCGCCGATGTTGAAGGCCTCTTCGCGGGTCTTGTCGGCCTGGGTCTGCCAGGCGCGGGCGGGGTCGGAGTCGGGAAGGAGCAGGATCAACTCGCGGACTCCGTTGCTCAGGCCGCGGAGCCTGGGGCGATCCTTCCATTTGTTGAAGAGCTGGTTGGTGTAGATGACGTGGTTGGCCGGGAGGTCGCGGAATTCGTATTTCGGGTAGAGCTTGCGGCCGAGGGTTTCGATGCTCTTTGCAAAAAGCGTTTTGGAGAGGCCGCAGTCGGCGTTGGCGAGGATCATGCCGCCGTCGTCGATGTACTCGCGGAGCTTGGCGAGGTCTTCGGGCTTGAAGTTGAGGGTCTGGTCCCCGCTGATGTAGAGGATGGGGGCGTCGTGGAGCGCGTCGACGGGGACTTTGAGGTTGACGATCTGGAAATTGAGCGGGCGCTCGAACCGGCGGGAGGCCCAGTGCGAAAGGTTGGCCAGGTCGCGGTGTCGCTGGTTCCAATTGCCTTCGCTAATGTTGCCGGTGAGGGAGGCGACGACGTCATATTGGAGCTTGTTCATCATGACCGGCGCGCGGCCGCGGACGAGGAACAGGACGCCGAAAGACGTCGCGGTGAGGGGCGTCGCCCCGGCGAAGCCCCCTTCCCAGGAGCCGTCAGGGCGCTGGCTGCGGACGAGCTTTTCGGCCCCCTCGGCGTACCAGTCGGTGGCGCCGAAATATTTGCGCCCGCTGGCGACGCCGATGCGCTCGACGCCGTACCAGGCGTAGTTGTTATTCACTTCGCCAAAGTGCTTGGCCATCCAGGCGAGGCCGTCCTCGATGTTCTTGTTGGTGATGTTGCCTTTGCAGTCCACGCCGCGGCCGGTGTTGAGCATGTCTTCGGTAATGAAGAGCGTGGCGACGCCGGCGGCGGTCATGGAAGGCGTTGCCACTTCCTGGTTTGGACTCTTCGGAGTCGAACTGTAGGCCCATCCGCCTTCGGGGAACTGGTGTGATTTCCAGCCGGAATCGATTCCTTCCCAGACTTTCCCGTCGATCTCGACGTCGTTCTGCGCGCCGGCCCAGAGGCCCAGGACCCCGTACTGACTGACGCTGTGATCGAGGCGACCGCTGCCTTTGCCGTCTTCGCCTTTGCCGTTGCCGTAGTCCCAGAAGTTCTTGGTTTCCGGGTTGCGCTTGCCGTCGTTCATGCCACTGATGATGGCGGTGGCGTCGTGCTTGGCCATGAGTTTGGCCCGCTTGTCGGCGTCGGGGAGCTGCAGCCACACCTGCGAGCGGAGGCCCAGTGAATAGATGCCGATGACGTCGGCCTTGGCGAGGAAATCAATGGCCTTGACGAGGCGGGGGTCTTTGTAGTCCTCGCCGCCGGCGAGCAGGGCGTAGGTGGCGAGGGAGCTGAACCCGCCGAAGCTGTCGCCCTGCATTTTATCGTGGTTATGTTTGGTGCCGACGCGGCCGTTATCGGGCTCCCAGTGGCCGTTGGCCTTTTGCTGGCTGTAGATGAACGCCTTGGCTTTTTCGATGGCCGCATCCACCTCGGCGGGCGTAGCCCCGCGGGCAGGAGTACCGGCAAATGATGCAAAAAGGACGGCCAATAGCAGAGCGGCGCAAGCGGACCAGGGGAGGGCCGGATGACGGGCCATGAGGTGTCCTCGCAGAAGGTGTGTCGGCCGAGTCGCCATGCAACGCCGCGGAAAGTACCGCAACGCCCCGCCCGGCCGGCCGCGGCCGGGCTGATACGTGCCATTATTCCCCTGCCTGCTTCAAAACACAATCGGAAGAATGGGTTACATTGTCGTGCCTTGAAGCGGCCGCTATAATCCTTCTTGGTTTCCCGAACGAGGCATCGCATGAGCTCAGCGGCTGTTGGTTCTCAATCCGTCCGTGACCGGGTCGAGGGCGTGATCAATTTGATCCGTCCGTCGGTCCAGGCCGACGGTGGCGACATTGAGCTCGTCGACGTGGCGTCCGACGGCGTCGTGCAGATCCGCTTTCACGGCGCGTGCATCGGGTGCCCCAGCAGCCACATGACGCTCCAAAGCGGCATCGAACGCAACCTCCGCGATCAAGTGCCGGAAGTCACGCGGGTGATTCCGGTGACGTAATCATGCCCGATGCAAATGATTGGATGCTCGAAGCCATCGCCCAGGCCCAGGCCGCGGCGGCGCTGGGGGAGGTGCCGATCGGGTGCGTCATCGTGCATGACCCCACGCAGACGATCGTCGGCCGCGGGCACAACCGCCGGGAGACCGACCGCGACCCGACGGCACACGCCGAGATCATCGCGCTGCGCGACGCCGGTCACACGACGGGCCATTGGCGGCTGCTGGATTGCACGATGTATGTCACGCTCGAGCCGTGCCCGATGTGCGCCGGGGCGCTGGTGAACGCGCGGATCCCACGCCTCGCCTACGGCTGCGACGACCCCAAAGCCGGGGCCGTGCGGACGCTGTTCCAAATTTGCGGGGATGCACGATTGAATCATCGCGTGGAAGTGCAGGGAGGACTTATGGGGGAGCGGTGCGCTGCGCTGCTTCAGGACTTTTTTCGGGTGCAACGAGCGCTTGGGAAAAAATAATGGCAGTGTAATGCAAGCCGCACAGGGCGATCTGAACACACGCGCACACGGCGCGGACCGCGCCACCTCCGACCGCTCCTTATTTTGAATTTTGCCTTTTGCATTTTGCGTTTTGCATTGCGTTTCCGTGCTCTTCACTGTGCACTCCGAACGCTTCATTCTGCAATTGCCCCTTCTCCGCGTATAATCCCCGCCCGTGAGTCAGCACAGCGATCCTCGTGCGATTGACCGCGCGGATCATCCCGAGCGCGTTTGGTACTTCATGCGCGCGCTCGGACGTTGCGGTTTGCCGGAGTCCTTTGAAATTAACGGCAACACCTACCGGCTGACGAAATCCGTGAAACACGACTTCTTCGCGGCGACCGGTTTTTACGCCGACGGCGCGGGGAAGAAAGCGGTATTGAAGATGGGACGGACGGCATGCTTTCTTAAGCTGCCGATGCGGTGGGTCGGGCGTTTTTTATGCCGGCGGGAAATACGATTTTACAAGAAATTGCAGGACTTGCCGAATGTGCCGCGCCTGCTTGGGACTGTCGGCGATACGGGATTCGTGCATGAATACGTGGAGGGCCGGCCGCTGGCGAAGAACAAGCCGGTGCCGGACGGGTTTTTCGGCAAGCTTCAGGAACTGCTCGAGGAGCTGCACCGCCGGGGCATGGCGTACGTCGACACGAACAAGCCGGAGAACATTTTGCTCGGGGATGACGGGCTGCCGCACCTGATCGACTTTCAGATCAGTTGGGATTGGGCGTTTTTCCGCCGGCGGATGCAGCGGGAGGATTTTTACCACGTCCTCAAGCACAAAAGCCGTCTGCGGCCCGACGAGCTGACCGAAGATGAATTGAATCGCGTGAACCACAAAAGCTGGCTGATCCGGCTGCACCGGACGATAACCAAGCCGTATTTCTTCGTCCGCCGCCGGATGTTTCGACGGCTCCGCGATACGGGGAGGCTTTTGCCGGAGGGAAGCAAGTGAAGAGAATTTGCGATTTGAGATTTGAGATTTGCGATTGGAAGAGGCGTGTGGCCCTTCTATTCTTGGCCGCGCTCGTCGGGGGATGCGCCGCGGAGCCGGACGCGCCTGCTTCTATTACGACGACGCGGCCTTTGGTGGTTGCGGCCACCGCACCGGCGACTTCCCCCGCGGAGCCCGCGTGGGGGGAGATTGCGAAAGTGCTCGAGCGCAAGGGCGTCGTCAAGGATGGTGTTTACGTCGTGACGGTGCCGCGGGATGATCTGGACGTCACGATCGAAGGCATGGGAATTCCCACGGCGGCGGGCATCGAATCCGTCTTCTACTTTTACCGCTGCCCGTGTGGCAAGATGAACGTGGCGGGCCAATTCGTGACGGCGGACTACGAGGCCAACGACGTCGCGGATGCGCTGCGGCAAGGGCAGTTGAAAATTACGTCCATCGGCCCCCTGCTGCTCTACGAAAAACCCCGGCTGCTGGTCGTGCGGTTCCAGGCCGAGGGTGATGCCGTGTTGATGGCCAAGGCCCTGCGCGAGGCGCTGCGCTGGACCGCGGCGGAGCGAATGGCGCCGCAAAAATTGGAAGGCGATAAATGAAACCGGTCGTGCAAATCTCCCTGGACGTGGTGAACATTGACGAGGCAATTTCCACCGCCCAAATGGCCCGGCGCGCGGGCGTGGACTGGCTGGAGGCGGGTACCCCGCTGATCATCGCCGAGGGGATGCACGGCGTGCGGGCGCTACGGAAACATTTCCCGGGCGTGCCCATCGTCGCCGACCTGAAGACCATGGACGGCGGATACCTCGAAGCCGAGCTGATGGCCAAGGCCGGCGCGACGCACATCGTCGTCATGGCCCGCGCCCACGAGGAAACGCTGCGCTGCGTCGTGAAGGCCGGGAAGGACCTGGGCGTAAAGGTGATGGGCGACAACCTCGGCTGCCCGGACATGGTCGCGGGTGCGAAGTTCATCGAGGATCTGGGCTGTGATTACGTGATCCACCACATCGGCTACGACGAACGCCGGGGCATCGCCGCCCGCGGCCTGCGCATGCCCAGCCCCCTCGATCAATTGCGCGAAATAGTGAATGCAGTTAAAGTCCCCGTGCAAGCCGTCGGAGGCCTGACGATCGACCAGGCCGTCCGCACGCCCGAATACGGCGCGCCGCTCGTGGTGCTGGGCGCGCCGCTCACCATCGACGCGGATTCGTTCAAAACCGCCAGCGGCGACGTCGAAGGTTCCCTGCGCCTCATCTGCGAAAAAGTGCACGGTTACGGGGACGTCACGGCTCGACGGTGAACGGAAGAAAGATTTAACCGAAGATGTGAAACATGTAGGGTGGGCGTACCTCGCCCGCCGGTTGAACATAAGACGGTGGGCGAGTACGCCCACCCTACGCTATGCCGGTTGGAGCAATTGCCATGGGTGAAGCGGCTGTCGTGAACTTTGCGGCGCAGAAGCATTCGGTCGAACTGCGTGAGATCCCGCGCCCGGAGATCGGGCCTGACGACGTGCTGCTGGAAGTGGCGGCGGTGGGCGTATGCGGGTCGGATTTGCACCAATGGACCGCCGACCATTCGTGGCAGGTGAATTACCCGGTCGTTTTGGGCCATGAGTTTGGCGGTCACATTCGCGAGGTCGGGTCGTCCGTCGTCGGGTGGCGCGAGGGGGATCGTGTTGTCAGCGAGACGGCTGCCGTCATTGACCCCAACAGCCCGTTGACCCGCCAAGGGCTCTATAACCTCGACCCCACGCGCAAGGGCTTCGGCTATGGAGTCAACGGCGCGATGACCCGTTTCGTGAGGGTGCCGGCGCGAATTCTGCACAAGGTGCCGGACGGGCTCGCGCTGGAGAAGGCGGCGCTGACCGAGCCTTGTTGCGTGGCATACAACGCGGTGGTGCGGAACGCGAAGATTGAGCCCGGGGACCGCGTGGTGGTGTTTGGGCCGGGGCCGATCGGGCTGCTGTGTGCGGCGATGGCGAAGTTGCGCGGCGCGGAGGTCGCGGTGGTCGGACTGGAGCGCGACCGCGTGCGGCTCGACATTGCCCGGCAATACGGGTGCGTGCCGATCGTCGAGGGACTCGAGGCGTGGGCGAAGGAGGGGGACGGCCTGGGCGTGGATGGCGTGATCGATGCCGCGGGCGTGAGCGCGACTTTGAAATTTGCGATGCAAATCGTCCGCCCGAACGGGTGGATCAGCAAGGTCGGCTGGGGGCCGCAGCCGTTGAATTTTTCGCTCGACCCGCTGGTGCAAAAGAACATCACGCTGCAAGGGAGCTTCAGCCATAACTGGCCAATCTGGGAGCGCGTGATCCGTTTGCTCGCGACGGGAAAGCTGGACGTCGCCCCCATCACCGGCGGCATCTGGCCGCTGCAGCAGTGGCATGAGGCGTTCGAGAAAATGCACAGCGGGGCAATCGCGAAGGCGGTGTTGAGGCCGTGAATTGGGACGCTCCCTCTCCCTCCTAGGGAGAGGGCCGGGGTGAGGGTGAAGCGTGAGGCGGCTGGGACCATAGCTTTTGTGAAACGCGCGGGGGTTCTTTGCGAAGCGCGCGATCCGCAAGTTGCGAAAATGCGTGGGGGCTTTTGGCGAAACGCGCCACTCGCAATCTTTAACGCTCCACCCTCACCCTGCCCTGTCCCTAAGAGGGAGAGGGTTAATTATGTAAGCCGAAGCAACTGCTCCACAAACCTCACCTGCTGCGGATTCCGCCCCGGCTTTTTCAGCCATTCCTTAAAAAGCCCGCGGCTTTCGTCCGCGAGGATTCCGCCGACGATTCTTGGCATTTGGCTTTCGGGGGTTTGGGGCGGAACAACCCGGCGGGTGCCGCTGTCGGCGGGGGCTTTTAGGCCGTAGAGGACCGTGTCCACCGCCGACTCCATTGCGGCCCCGAGGCACATCACGCAAGGCTCCAGCGTGCTCACCAGAATCAAGTCGCGGGACTCGGGCGGCACTTTCCCTGCCGCCCGGGCGAAGGTGACGATCTCGGCGTGGGCGGTCGGGTTCTTTGTCGCGTTGAGCTGATTGAAGCCACGGGCGATCACGTCGCCGTCGCCGCGGGCGAGGGCCGCGCCGATGGGGACTTCGCCCGCGGCCATCCCCTCTCTCGCGGCGGCGAGCGCCTCTCGCATCAGCGCTTCGGTCACGGCCCGGGTGAGGTGTGCGGGACCGGGCGACGCGACCTGAAGGGCTTCATCCAGATGCGCGCCCAGGTCGGCGATATCGGCCCACGTGCGGCGTGCGCCGCTGGACAAAAGTTCTTCGGGCGTACGGCCGGCGGTAAGGAGCCCAAGGCAGATGACGCCCGCGCGCTTGGCGGACTCGGCATCGTAGGGCGTGTCGCCGACCATGGCACATTGCGCGGGCGACATGCCCAGTTTGTCGACCGATGCCGCGACGACGTCGGGCTCGGGCTTGCTTTCGCCCGCGTCGTCGGAGGTGACCACGGCGTCGAACAATTGCGCCGGCTCCAGGCCGGCGGCCTGCGCGCTGGCCTTGAGTTCACGCTTGCTGCTGGAGGTGCCGAGGACGGTCTTGATCCCCCGGACGCGCAGCGCCGAAAGCAATTCCAACGCGCCGGGATAGACCGCAATCCCCTGCTCCTTTGCCATCTGCAGATAATGTTCAGTGTGACGCTTGCGCAGGCCGTCGCCGTCCAATTCGTCGGCGGTCTTGCCGAGGATTGAGGGGACCAGCTTGTCGCCCCCCTTCCCCACTTCCAGCCAGATCCGATCCGGAAAGATTTTGTACCCCAACTCTTCAAACGCCATCCGCCAAGCTTCGACGTGAAGTGAGTTGGAATCGATGATCGTCCCGTCCAGGTCGAAAATCATGCCGTCGAGCGCCATGGGGGCCATGGTAGGCCGCGGCCAATCGTGGGCGAACTGACGAAATTCAGTCGGCTGCGCGGCTGCCCCAATATGTCCGAGTTCGACCGATCATGACGCGATCGGCCGAAGGACGTGAAAGCATTGCTTGCGGCCCGGTAGTTCGATCATTTGGAGTTTTCAGCATTTGGAGTCGTCTTCGCGAAGTCGTCCCGCTAATTTTTGATTGGCGTTCCACGCGGCGCGCCCGTTGCTTCTCGTCTCAACGACGGGCTTTAATCTGATCCATTCGTCAGGAGGACGTACCCGCCGATCGCTCGGACGCCTGCGTTAGGGCCGAGTGATCGAGAGGGAGCCCGCGTCTTCTTTTTTCGTGTCATGGAGGATTGTTGCATGAGGAATCATGGCACAGACATCCTCCATCCTCACCGGGCGAACTCGCGCGATCAGCGCCGACCCAATGCCGCGGAACCTCGCGCCGATGCTTGCCACGGCGGGCGAGCTGCCGGTGGATGCCGCAGCCTATAACTTTGAATGGAAATGGGACGGAATGCGGGCGCTCGCCTATTGCCAGGGAGAGGGCTTGCGCCTTTTCAGCCGGAACCGGCTCGATGTCACAGCCGGATATCCCGAACTTCAATCGATGGCGTCGGCGATTGGCGCTCATAGCGCGGTCCTCGACGGAGAGATCGTGGCGCTCGACGACGCGGGGCTTCCCAGCTTCGCGAAGCTCCAGCGGCGGATGCACGTCGCCGACCCGGCCGCCGCGCGTCGGCTGGCGCGGGTCGCGCCGGTTTTGTACGTATTGTTCGACGTCCTGTATCTCGATGGCCGTTCCCTGATGAATGAATCGTACACGGACCGCCGACATGTGCTTGAGGAGCTGACGCTTGCTGGGCCGCATTGGCAGATGACCAGCGCGCATCCGGGCGAAGGGGCGGCGATGTTGGCCGCGGCCCGGCAGAGCGGGCTCGAAGGCATCGTCGCCAAGCGCCTCGACAGCATCTACGTGGCGGGGCAGCGGTCGACGGCGTGGGTGAAGATCAAGATCCTGCGGCGGCAGGAGTTCGTCGTGGGAGGCTGGATTGCCGAGGAGAGCGCGCGGGCCGGCCGCGTCGGGGCGATGCTGTTGGGGTATCACGATTCACAAGGAAAACTGCATTACGCCGGGCGCGTCGGAACGGGGCTGGCCGGGCCGGATCATCCGGTGCTTGTACGGCTATTTGAAAAGTGCGAGCGCCTGTCATCGCCCTTCGTGGAGAGCGTGCCGGGACGGGGCATTCAGTTCCTCGATCCGAAGGTCGTTATCGAAGTCGAATATCGG
>JAQGHH010000472.1 GCA_028288945.1 Phycisphaerales bacterium | reverse complement strand
AGGGTGGTGGAGCCGGCGTCGTCGGGGATGTTTAGGCTGGTCAGGCGGTTGAGTTCGTCGATCTCGATTTGGCCGTCGGCTTCGCTGGCGGATTCGCTGAGGCGCTTGAACATGGCGGGTTCGACGGGCTCGTGTTCGTCGCTGATGTCGCCGACGATTTGTTCGAGGATGTCTTCGATGGTGACGAGGCCGGCGGTTCCGCCGTATTCGTCGAGGACGACGGCGATGTGGACCTTCTGCAGCCGGAAGTCGCGGAGCAGTTCGTGCGAGGGTTTGGTTTCGGGGACGTAGAAAGGCGGGCGCATGGCCGACTTGATGTCGAAGGCGCTGGCGGGCTGGCCGATGTAGCGGAGGAGGTCGCGGGCGTAGAGGATGCCGACGATGTGGTCGAGGGTGCCGCTGAAGACGGGGAGGCGGGAGTGGCCGGATTCTTCAATCGCCTGGCGGACCTGCTCGAGGCTGGAGCCGACGTCGATCGCGACGATCTGCGGGCGGGGCGTCATGATCTGGCCGGCGGTGGTGTCCCTGAACTCGATGACCGATTCGATCATCTCCCGTTCCTGGGTGTCCATGACGCCGTCTTTTTCGCCCTCCTCGACGACGGAGAGGATTTCCTGCTCGAGATCGAGCTGGTCGGACTCGTGGCTTTCGGGCGGCCGGGCGGCCTTGCGGACGTAGACGTCGATCACCCGCAAGAACCACATGAGCGGGCGCATCAGCGCACGCAGCATGTGTACGAACCGCGCGAACGTGCCGACGACCTCGGCGGCAAGGTGCTGGGCGAGGGAATGCGCGAAGGCGACGGAGCAGAGGAGCGTGATGACGGCCGCGAGGAGGGCCGCGAGGGAGTAGGCGAGTGGGCGGTTGTCCACGAACTGTTCCACGAGCCCGAGCGATAACACGACGATCGCCGTGTTGCAGAGCATGCGGAAGAAGGCGGTGACGAGGATCAGTTCCTCGGTATGGTCGAGGGTGGGGTCGAGCCACTGGCTTTTGCCGTGGCGTTCGAGGAACTCGGCGAGGCGTGCGCGGGGGAGATCGCGCAGCGCGTAAGTGAGCGTTGAAAAGAGGAGTGACCCGAGGGCCACGAGGAGAAGGGTCGCCACCAACCAAAACAGGGGCATCACTAGGCTCCGAGACTCCCGAAGACCGGTCCGAGGCCCAGACGGACCAGGATGTTATCTTCTTCTTGATGCATGCGGCGGAAGCCCCGATCGGTTCTATCGTCGAACCCGCTCAGGTGCAACATGCCATGAAGAGCGTACAAAAGTAATTCTGTTTCAACCCGCGTGCCGCGCGCCTTCGCCTGCCGGGCCGCTTCTGGAACGCAGATCACCACTTCGCCGGCCGTTTCATGGCCGTCGCAATCGAACTCAAGCGGAAAGGTGAGCACGTCCGTCGGGCCCGGGATGTTCATGAACTGCTGATGCAGCCTGGACATGCGTGCGTCGCCCACAAGTGCGAGGGAAAGCTCGGAAAGTGCGGTATTTAGAAGTGCGTGAGCCGCGGGGAGGTGCTTACGCAGAAAAGGGAGGTAACGCCGGCCCGCGGCGGCAGTAATTTTGAGATCGAGGCGCTGCCGTGGTTCATTCGATCGGGCTGTACGCTCCGTGGCCGTTTGCTTCTTCAGTTTCCGCTGAACCATTGGCTGTAATTATAGTCGCGACCACGCAGTAGCTACAGCAAGCGTTACCGGAACCCGCAGGCCGGCCCGGCCGTAGCGCATAGCAGGCGGGTCGATTATCGCGGATAATCAGCTCGCGCGGGCAAGGCCCGCGCGAGAAGCAATTAACAAATGCACAGGCGACTGGACTTCATCTACGCTGGCGATCGTGGCCCCGGAATGTACTTATGATGAAAACCGCCCGCCCACACAGAATGCTCTTCGCCCTCCTTCTGGTGGGCATCCTCGCGGCATTGTCGGCTTTGCTGACGACCCGCCTCGCCCATGCGGAGCCCGAAGCCGCCGCGACATCGGCCGATAGGGTTGACTTCGTCCGTGACATCCAGCCCATCCTTCAGGCCGGCTGCTACAAATGCCACGACGCCGCCAAGCACAAGGGCGGCATGCGCCTCGACAGCAAGGCCACCGCCTTTATTGGCGGCGATTCGGGCGAACCCTCCCTGGTCCCGCACGATCCCGATCACAGCAAGCTTATAACGCTGGTCCGTGGCGACGATCCCAATTCCGTCATGCCGCCCAAGGGCGAACGGCTGAGCAAGCAGCAAGTCGAACTGCTGACGCGATGGGTGAAGCAAGGCGCGGATTGGCCCGATGGCGTCGATCACGCCGGGCAGGCGCTGACGCATTGGTCGTTCTCCAAGCCGGCGCGGCCGGCGCTGCCCGACGTGAAACGCAAGGACTGGGTTCGTAATCCGATCGACTCTTTCATTCTGGCCCGGCTGGAAAAAGAAGGCCTGTCGCCTAATCCTGACGCCGGCCGCTACACGCTCATCCGCCGACTGAGTCTCGATCTGATCGGGCTTCCACCCACGCCGCAGGAGGTGGAGGCGTTTGTTAATGACAAGTCGCCGGATGCTTATGAGAAGCTCGTCGATCGGCTTCAATCGAACCCCCATTACGGCGAGCGCTGGGCGCGGATGTGGCTCGACTGCGCCCGCTACGCCGACTCGGCGGGGTACGGCTCCGACCCGCTCCGCATGACCTGTTTTCGCTACCGCGATTGGGTGATTCAGGCGTTCAACCGCAATCTGCCCTACGACCGTTTTACCATCGAGCAGATCGCCGGCGACCTTCTGCCGAACCCGACGACCGAGCAGCTCATCGCGACCGGCTTCAACCGGAACACGATGACCAACACCGAAGGCGGCACCGACGCCGAAGAGTTCCGCACGGCGGCCGTTAAGGACCGGGTGGACACGACCGTGCAAACGTGGATGGGCCTGACGATGGGGTGCGCCCAGTGCCACACGCATAAGTACGACCCGATCACCAATCGCGAGTATTACCAGCTTTTCGCGATCTTCAATCAGACAGAGGACGCCAATCGCGCCGACGAAGCGCCGACGATCCCTACGCCGGGCGATGAAGACGAGCGGCGGATCGCGAACTTAAAGTCGCGCATCGCGCTTGCCGAGGCGAAGCTGAACAAGCCCGAGGAATGGACGGCGGCGCAGGCGGATTGGGAGCGGTCGCTCCCGGCGCAGAGCCCGGAATGGGTGGCGCTCGATCCGCAGTCGTTTACCTCAACCGGCGGCGCGTCGCTGGCCAAACTCGATGACAAGTCCCTGCTGGCCTCCGGGCCGCGACCGGCCGCGGATGCGTACACGATCACCACGCCCGCCGATTTGAAAGGCATCACCGCGTTCCGCATCGAAGCGCTTCCCGACCCGAGCCTTCCCCACAACGGCCCCGGCCGCCACGACAACGGCGGGTTCGTGCTCAACCATTTAGGCGTTACGGTCGCCCCTGCGCAATCCGGTCCGATCCGCGGCCGATTTGTCCGCATCGAACTGCCCGGGCACTTGAAGATCCTGCACTTGGCCGAGGTGCAAGTATTCCACGGCTCCGACAACGTCGCGATCAAAGGAGCCGCGAAGCAATCCACGACCGCATTTGGCGGCGACGCGAAGTTCGCCATCGACGGCATCACCGATGGCGACTTCCCCACGCACCCGACCAGCCATACCGCCGAGTCGGACAATCCATGGTGGGAAGTCGATCTCGGTGCTGACGAGGAGCTGGACAAGATCGTCATCTGGAACCGCACCGACAGTAACCTGCAAGCACGACTGAATGGTTCCCGAGTGTTAGTGCTCGACGAAAAACGTACGCCCGTGTGGGAGGGCCCGATCAGCACGGCGCCGAATCCGACGCTTGAGTTGGACCTCGCCGCCCCGCGTGCGGTTGCACTGAAGAACGCCACCGACAGCTTCCACCAGACCGAGCCCGGCGAATGGCCCGCGGGCAAGGCGATCGGCAAGGATTCCGGCCCGCAGTCCGGCTGGGCGATCTGGCCGCAAGTCGGCAAGGCGCACGCCGCGGTCTTTGAAGTCGCTTCTTCGATCGGTGGGGATGCGCCGGTCGTGCTGACGTTTACGCTCAAGCAAACCCACCCCGATGCGCCGCTCGGGCGGTTCCGAATTTCCGCGACGACCTCCAAGCGCCCGGTCCGCATGCTTCCATCCGCCGTAACGGAGGCGCTCGCCATCGAGCCCGAGGAGCGGAGCGATGAACAGAAGGCGAAGGTGTTCACGTATTTCACCTCCGTCGGCCCGCAGCTTCAGGCACAGCGTGAAAAAATCGCGGCATTGAAGAAGGAATTGGAGGGTGTAAAGCCGCCCATGACGGCGATCATGCGCGAGCTGCCGAAGGACAAGCGGCGCGAGTGTCGCGTACTCATTAAAGGTAACTTTTTGGCCAAAGGCCCGGTGGTGCAGCCGGCGGTTCTGGCGGCGTTCAATCCGTTGCCGCAGGACGCGCCGGCGGATCGATTGGGCCTGGCCCGCTGGTTCGTGGACAAGGACAATCCCCTGGCCGCCCGCGTGGCAGTGAACCGGTTTTGGGCACAGCTATTTGGCGTCGGGATCGTCGAGACTCAGGAGGATTTCGGCACGCAGGGCCAGCCGCCCAGCAACCAGGAATTGCTCGACTGGCTCGCGGTCGAGTTCCGCGACGGCGCTACCGGCCGGGCGGGCTCCGCTCAGACCGCGTGGGACATGAAGGCGCTGGTGAAGCTGATGGTGACGTCAGCCGCGTATCGCCAGTCGTCGCGCGTGACACCCGAATTGCTCGAGAAGGACCCGAAGAACCGGCTGATTTCCCGAGGCCCGCGGCACCGGCTCGAGGCGGAACTCGTTCGCGATCAGGCCCTGACGCTCAGCGGCTTGCTGAGCGAAAAGATGTTCGGCCCTTCCGTTTTTCCGCCGCAGCCGGAGGGCTTGTGGCAGGCCGCGTTCAACGGAGAGCGGACGTACCCGACGAGCATGGGGGAGGACAAGTATCGCCGCGGCCTCTACGTCTTCTGGCGGCGGACGGTGCCCTACCCGTCGATGAGCGCGTTCGACGCGCCCAGCCGCGAGATCTGCACGCTTCGGCGAATTCCGACGAGCACGCCGCTCCAGGCGTTCGTCACGCTGAACGATCCGGTGTACGTGGAATGCGCGCAGGCCCTCGCCCGCCGAATCGTGAAAGAAGGCGGCACGTCCCCCGAGCAGCGGGCGACGTATGCTTTGACGCTTTGTCTCTGCCGCCCGCCCGAGCCGCCGCAGGTCGCCCGGCTTGTCTCTCTGTACAACGAGCAGGCGGAGCATTACCGCGGCAGACCCGCGGAGGCGGAGAAGATCGCCACCGCCCCGATCGGCCCCCTGCCCGCCGGTGTGGATGCCGCGGACGCGGCGGCGTGGACGGTGTGCGCAAACGTGCTGCTCAATCTCGATGGGGTGTTGACCAAGTGATAGTTCGTGAAGCAGATTGGCGTGGCGATCCGAATGTTCGCGAAGACGAGGTGAGCGCAAATGATTGACTCCCTCTCCCTCGTACTCGGGGGAGAGGGCAGGGGTGAGGGGCCGGGAGGAGAGTTCAAGGGTTGAAGAGTTCAAAGGTTCAAGAGCGGCATCGACCCTTGAACTCTTCAACCCTTGAGCCCTTGAACTTCTCTTCCGCCCCTCACCCTATCCCTCCTCCCCCGAGTACGAGGGAGAGGGGACCGGATTGGCGGCCGCTCGCGATTCGGAAATTGCTGCTGACTTGTAAGAGGAATGACCCATGAACATTCAACAACAACACGCCCACTTCATTACCCGCCGGCATTTCTTTCGGCGGTGCAACGCGGGCCTGGGCGCGATGGCCCTCGCATCGCTCATGGGCAAAACGGGATTGGGCGCGCAGGTCGGCGGCGTGCCGTCGCAGAACCCGCTTACGCCGCGTCCGTCAATGTTTGCGCCCAAGGCCAAACGTGTGATTTACCTGCACATGTCCGGTGCGCCGCCGCAGAACGATCTGTTCGACTACAAACCCAAGCTCAACGAGCTCAACGGAACCCCCTGCCCCAAGGAGATCTTTCAGGGCGAGCGGTTCGCGTTCATCAAGGGGACGCCCAAGCTGCTCGGGTCACCGTATAAATTCGCCCGTCACGGGCAAAGCGGCACGTGGGTGAGTGAGTTGCTCCCGCACACGGCCGGGGTGATCGACGA
>JAQGHH010000455.1 GCA_028288945.1 Phycisphaerales bacterium | reverse complement strand
TACGGCGCTGTCGTCGACCGCTACACGACGCACAACTTCGGCATCTACACCCAGTCGCCAACCGGCGCGAACATCGGCACCCCCAGCCCCGCCGTCGCCAATCACGCCACGAACGAATACTCCCTCCTGCTACAGGGCGGCTACAACATCGACCAGCACTGGGAGCCCTTCGGCCGCTACGAATACATTCGCCTCCAGGGCACCGTGGCCGGAAGCCGCAACTACGTCCAGGTCCTTACCGGCGGCGTGAACTACTACTTCGTCGGCCACCGCGCCAAGCTCACCGCCCAGGCCACCTATCTGCCCAACGGGATCCCCATCGACGACACGCCCAATGACGTGCTCACCAACGGCGGCGGGCACGGTGAATTCGTCTTCATCGCGCAGTTTCAACTGTTGCTATAACTGCGGCTGAAGATCGCGCGGGAAAAACCTCCTTGGCCAGCCTATCGACCACATTTGCAGGAAATTGGGCAAGCGGCCTCTCCATTAACAGTTTCTTAATGGTGCGATCACTTCACGCAAACACTTAGGCCTAGTATGCCCGCCCATTAGGCAACTCGGACCACAAAAGCCGATTAGCTGTTTATCCGCAATGATCCGCCACGTATTCTTGGTCATGCGACCAAGGCGGGGCCGGTCCTAGTCGATAGAAGGAGCAACCGTGAGCAACCGATTCAGGTTCATGAAGGCGGCGGCAATGGCCATCGCCCTCTGTACCCCCGCCTTCGCGGCCGATCCGGCCACGCAGGCCGATGACACCGCCCAGGAAATCAAGGCCCTTCGGGCGCGCCTCGATCAACTGGAAGCCCAGCAGAAAGAGTCTGACCTGAAGCGCCAGGGCGCCGAGCGGAAGCTCGAAGAATCCGCCACCGTCGGCAGCGTTCTGAAAGAGGCGCAATCGCGCGACAACCTCATGGCCGTCGAGGGCTTCACCGCCGGCTTCACGGAAAACCGCTTCGTCATCCAGAGCGCTGACGGCAACTTCGTCTTCCGTCCATGGCTCCATTTGCAGTTCCGTGACGTCACCAATGACCGCCAGAACTTCAAGAAGGGCGGTGACGACGACTGGGAAAACGGCTTTGAAGTCCGCCGCATGCGGTTCGGCTTTGACGGCAACGCCTTCACACCCGACTTCACCTACTTCTTCAACTGGGCGACCGTCCGCGCCAGCGGCACCGCCAACGTCACCAACTCCGCCGGGGCGAAGATCGGCACCGTCAGCAACAACCTCGGCGGCGCGCCTCTCCTCGAAGAAGCCTGGGTCAAATATAAGCTCCCCAGCTCCGACTTCTACATCAAGGGCGGCCAGATCAAGGACCCGCTCCTGCACGATCAGATCGTCAGCTCCCGCTATCAGCAGAGCACCGAACGCTCCCTCACCGCCGACATCTTCGCCAACGGCGACGCCTTCACCGAAGGCGTCACCCTCATCTGGGACCCCAAGGGCGCGGTCCGCACCGAGGGCGGCATCACCCACGGCCTGCGGTCGGCCAACACCAACTTCCTCGACTTCCCCAACACCAACGCGTTTAACTACGGCGTCGCCGGACGGGTCGAATACAAGGTGATGGGCCAGTGGAAGGACTACAGCCAGATCGGCGGCTTCGGCGTCAAGGAACCGCTTCTGGTTTTCGGCGGCGGCATCGATTACTCCGAGCGCGGCCATTCGGGCCAGACCGTCGGCGTCATCGACGCCCAGTACGCCGACCAACACGGCTTCAACGCCTACGGCGCTGTCGTCGACCGCTACACGACCCATAATTTCGGCATCTACACCCAATCCGCCGCCGGCGCGAGCATCGGCACCCCCGACCCGGCCGTCGCCAACCATGCGACCAACGAGTACTCGTTGATGCTCCAGGGCGGCTACGACATCGACCAGCACTGGGAGCCATTCGGCCGCTACGAGTACATGCGCCTCCAGGGCACCGCGGCCGGCAGCCGCAACTACGTGCAAGCACTCACCGGCGGCGTGAACTATTACTTCGTCGGCCACCGCGCCAAGTTCACCGCCCAGGCCACCTACCTGCCCAACGGCATCCCCATTGATGAGACGCCCAACGACGTGCTCACCAACGGCGGCGGCCATGGCGAATTCGTCTTCGTCGCGCAATTCCAGCTCCTGCTGTAACCGGCGAATTCGACAATATCGTTCATCAGGCAGACGCGGGCGGAAACTTCGGTTTCCGCCCGCGTTGCTTTTGGCTGTCGAGCAACCTTGAACCGACCTAGAGGATTCTTTTCAGCGGGCCACGGGGCCATATGCGTTGACCTCACCCACCCGCCCCGTTAAGAATTCCGCAGGCTCTTTCCCGACGCGTCCCTGTAGCTCGTGTTTCAATCAGTCGGCGGTCGCTCCGGGCGCACGGGAACAAGGCGCTCAACTGCATGACCGACTTGCAAAACACAATCTTCGATCCGCCCGGGGTTTCCGACGAAACGGCAACAGCCCTCCCGGCCCGCCGGCCGGGCATCGCCGCCCTGCCACGCCCGCTCGTCATTGCGGCGACGGCCTCGATCGTTGTGCTCATCGGCTATCTCAATTCCAACGCGCCGACCGATCTCACCTTCACCTTTTATTATCTCGCGCCTGTCCTCTTCGTTACCTGGTTCCTGGGCCGGTGGGAGGGGTATTTCATTGCGGTCTTCAGCATCGGTACGTTCCTCGTCGCCGAGCTGCACGGGGCGGCGTCTTACAATCATCCGTCCATGGCCTATTGGAATGCCGGGTCCCGCCTCAGTTTCTTCCTCCTCTCCGTCGCATTGCTCTCATCATTCCGCAACCTAAGCACGCGGCTTGGCGCAATGGTGGACGAGCGCACCAAGGCGCTGCAACGGCTCGCCGCGCAGCTTTCCGAAGCCGAGGACTCCGAGCGCCGCCGGCTCGCGTACGACATCCACGACGGCTTCGGCCAGATCCTCTCCATCCTCAAACTCAATCTCGCCGCCGCGCTGCCCGAGGCCCCGGAGGGCACGGAAACCCGGCTGCGCATCAACGCCGCCATCGCCATGGTCAACGACCTGATCGACCGCACCCGCACGCTCACCTTCGACCTCCACCCTGCGATGCTCGACCACCTGGGCCTCGTCCCGACGCTCAGGCGCCACGCCGAGCAATTCGCCAAACAGACGGGCGTCGAAGTGACCGTCTCCGAAGACGGCGCGCCTCCAAAGCTTGCAACCACCACCGCCAACTACCTCTTCCGGTCCATCAAGGAATTGCTCAACAACGCGGTGAAGCACGGCCAGGCGAAGCAGATCGTCGCCGCGGTGCATTGGACCCCGGCGTACGTGCGCATCGTCATCGACGACGACGGCGCAGGTTTCGATTCCGCCGCCGCCTTCACGCCCGGGCACAACAAAGGCATAGGATTGGCCGGCATCCGCGAGAGGCTCTTGTCGCTGGGCGGGAGCATCCGATTAGAATCGAGCGCCGGCAGCGGCACGCGCGTGGTCCTCGAGCTGCCCCTCACGAACCGGGAGACATCCGCATGAGCACAAGCGTCCTGCTGGTCGAAGATCACACCCTGGTACGAACGGGCATCCGCTCGCTCCTCGAGTCCTCGTCCGAGGTTAAAGTCGTCGGCGACGTCGGGGGCGGCCGCGAAGCGGTCGAGTTCTGTCAGGGACATCAACCCGATCTGGTGCTGACGGACGTGGAAATGTCCGGCCTCAACGGCATCGAAACCGCCCGCCAGCTCCACGCCCTGCTGCCCGACCTCCGTATCGTCATGCTCTCGATGCACGATGACCCGCAGTACGTCTTCGAATCGCTTAAGGCCGGGGCTTCGGGGTATGTATTGAAGGACGCCGCGTTCACGGAACTCCTCGCGGCGATCCGTGTTGTGATGTCGGGCCGGCGATATCTCAGTCCGCCATTGGCCGACCTGGTGATGGAGGATTACGTCCGCCGGGCCAACGGCGAAACGACCGGCACCGATCTCGACAAGCTCTCCGCCCGCGAGCGCGAAATTCTCCAGCTCGTGGCCGAGGGAAGATCGAGCGCACAAGTCGCGGCGATGATCCACATCAGCGTCCGCACCGTCGACACCCACCGCTATAACGTCATGCAAAAGCTCGGCATCCATTCCATCGCCGGCCTCACCAAATTCGCCATCGCCCACGGCCTCACCTCCCTGCGTTAAGGCGCTACGCACAAGTACGTACCGCCCCCGCCGAAATCGCAATATTCATTGCCGCGCTTCCCACAAGATACGCGGGGGCGTTTTGGTCTTATGTTGCATGAGTCAGGGTGCGAGTCTGCATCACCAACTTATGCCGAACGGCACATGCGTCGATATGTGGCCGCAATAGGATGGCCAAGCGGCATAACGTCTGCGCCCTCGGGGCCATTGCCATGGCAGGATTCTTCACGATGCCTGATAAATCGGGACAATTCGACGCCGCCCATCCGCGCGGCGCGAAGGTTCCGTTGCAATCGCTTGGCGTCGTCACCACGAATCCAGGGAATCCGGAAACATTCGAATATGTTGTATCGCCCGCCCGTCCGTCCTCCTCGACGCCGGGGACGCTTACGGCCGTCGCCCAGACGCCGTTATTGAAGAACCCCGCCGCCCAGGCGCGCGAGGCCGCCGCCCGGGGCGATGTGATGTTCCTCCGCGGCCAGTACAAACCGGCCCTCGATTATTTCCTCGAATGCGTCCGCCTCCAGCCCGGCGAGTCCGATTACCATTTCAAGCTCGCCGCCACCGCGTCGCGCCTCGATCAGCCGCGTTGGGTGGAGCCCCATTTCCGCGAAGCGGTTCGACTCAACCCCGGCCACGCGATGGCGCAGAAAGCCCTCGCCCAGTGGGCCATCCAAAATGGCGACATTGCGACCGCGCTGCGGCACAGCGCTTCCGCGATCGCGCTCATGCCCATGGACGTTGACACCATCGCCGTCCGCGCCATCGTCCTAAGTGCCGACGGGCAATTGCAGCCCGCGATGCAGCTGATCGAGCCGCTGCTCGCCCGCGGGTCCGACGACCTCCAGTTGGTCTATGCCTACGCCCACCTCGCCCCCAAGATCGGCCACGAATCCCAAGCGGCAGCGCTGATCGAGCGGGCGCTGAAGCGGACCGACATTTCGCCGGCGTTCCGCCCCCGGCTCATGTTCGCCGCCGCCGGGCTGCTCGACGCGGTCGGCCGCCATGACGAGGCCTTCGCCCACGCGAAAGCGGCCAACGCACTGGCGCGCCGCCCCTTCAACTCCGCGGCCTACTCCGAGCTCGTGAATCGCAATACCGACTACTTCACCCGCGACCGCCTCCGTGCCCTCCCCCGCGCCACGCCCGGCAATCGGCGCCCCGTCTTCATCCTCGGCATGCCGCGTTCCGGGACATCGCTGGTCGAGCAAATCCTCGCAACGCACCCGTCCGTCTTCGGCGGCGGCGAACTCGGCCTCGTCGCAGGCCTCACAAGAGCCGTCGCCACCGCCCCCTGGGCCGGCGGCGCGACCATGCCCCGCTGCCTCGACAACCTCACGCTCCAGGAGGCCAACAGTCTCGCCGCCCAATACCACGCCGGGATTCAATCATTAGGTTCCGCGGCTCCGGTCGTCACCGATAAAATGCCGCTAAACTTCCTGGTCCTGGGTTTGATCCAGGTGCTGCTGCCCGAGAGCCGCGTGATCCACTGCCTGCGCGATCCGCGCGACACCTGCCTCTCCTGCTACTTCACCGACTTCGCCATCGGCAACGAATTCACCTTCGACCTGGGCCAACTGGCCACGTTCCACCGCGATTACGCACGGATGATGAGGCATTGGAAGCAGGTCGTGTCGCTACCGATGCTCGAGGTGCGCTACGAAGACCTGGTTGCCGACAAAGAAAAACAAACCCGCCGAATGCTTGAGTTTTTGGACTTGCCCTGGGACGACCGCTGCCTGTTGTTCCACCAGAACAAACGCTTCGTCGCCACCGCCAGCCGCGAACAGGTCCGTAAGCCGATTTACTCGTCTTCAGTGGGGCGGTGGAAGCATTACGAAAAATACATTCCCGAGCTGCTGTCGAACCTCCCTTGAGGAGTAAGGTTAAGAGCGTAGGGCGTACTTTAGTACGCGTCTTCCCTTCGAACGGAAATGACGCGTACTAAAGTACGCCTACGCCCCACTTCGCCCATAGCCGCGAGATGAATGGTAAAAGACGAGTAGGATTATGAGTAGGAGTATGCTGCGTTTCCAGGGGCGCCTCAGAGCGCGATCCTACTCCTACTCATAATCCTACTCCTACTCCTACTCGTCTTTTTATTATCTTACTGTTGCTCTCACTGCCACGGGCAATGACAATGACCCCAGCCCCCCGCGACAACTCCCCCTCTCCCGGTTAATTTCTCTCCATGCCCACCCCCACCCCCAAACCGATCGCCCCCGGCGAACTCCAGGACCTCGCGCTCGGCGTGCTCCGCGCGGACCACTTTCCCCAGCTCGCCACCGCCGACGGCGACCAGCCGCGTGTCCGCCCCGTCTCTCCCCTCCGCACCGAAGGTTTCGTGGTCTACGTCGCCAACCTCCGCTCGTACCACAAGACCACGGAGATCGCCTCTAACCCCAAGGTCGAGCTCTGCTACGTGGACCCCCAGCACAATCAGGTGCGCATCACCGGCATCGCCGAGACCGTCGCCGACCGCCCCCTGCTCCAGGAAATCTGGGACGGCAACCCCCTCATGCGCCAATACCTCGGCAGCCTCGACAACCCCGAGCTGATCGTCTACCGCATCCGCCCCACCTGCGTCCGCTACATGCGCGAATGGGCCCTGGAATACCACGAAGTCCCCCTATAACGCCAAAACCGGGACAGTCCCGGTTTTCTGCGGAATTCCAACGCGTCACGGCAAAATACCGGAAACGTCCCGCTCATAGCTTGTGCAAACGTCCTGCCTGGTGCGTGCGATGGAGATCAACCCCGCCCTCTCCCCGGACCGTGAATTGCCGCCCGCCGGCGCCCTGCCCCGGCGGCCGATTCTCGTCACCGGCTCGCCCCGCTCCGGCACCACCTGGATCGGCGACGTGCTCCGCGCCTGCCCTCGCACGATGGTGCTGATGGAGCCCTTCAACCCCGAGCTCTCCCGCCTGCCGGCCCGTCACTGCAATCTGCATTTCCGCGAGTGGTACACCTACGTCACCGACGAAAACGCGGCGGAGTTCGGCCCGCCCCTCCGCCGGATGCTCCAATTCAGGCACGACACCCGACATCACCTCCGCATGTCCAAAGGGATGAAGGACGTCATCGACGTCTCCGCCGCCGCGACGAGGTTCCGGCTCGCCCGCCTCTTGGGCGCGACCGCGATCCTGAAAGACCCCGTGGCCCTGCTCTCATCGCAATGGATAGCGCGTGAGTTCGCGGCGCGGGTCGTCGTGCTCATCCGCCACCCCGCCGCGGTGGTCAGCAGCTTTCTGCGGCTGGGCCTCCCGGTGGACATCCCCGGCCTGCTCCGCCAGCCCCTGCTCATCCGCGACTTGCTCCATCCGATGGAGGGGGAATTTCACGATCTCCTCTCCGCCCCCCGCAGCCCGGTCGAGTACGCCGCGATGCTTTGGAAGGCCCTCTATTTCGCGGTCAACCGATTCCGGCAAGAACATCCCGACTGGCTTTTCATCCGCCACGAAGACCTATCCCAAGACCCCCCCGGCGGCTTCGAAAAGATCTGCCGCCACGTCGCCTTCGATTTCACCCCGCGTCTGCGCCAGGCGGTCCTCGACTCCAACGATGCGGCATTGCCGCCGGAGCTGGACCCACAACTCGCCTTCACCACCCGTCGCAACGCCGCGGCTAATCTATCCAATTGGAAAACGCGCCTCGGCAAAGACGATGTCCGCATCATCCGCCGATGCGTCCAAGAGGTGTCGCAGCATTTCTATAACGATTCGGAATGGGAATCCCCGTCATAACGCCGTCGCGAGTTGCGAGCGAGAATGTGGCACAGCCGCCTCCGGCTGTGTCCCGCCACAGGCGGAAGGAAAGACACAGCCGGGGGCGGCTGTGCCACACATGATGCTACCGCAGCGCAAACGTGCTCAGGGAGAGATTACTCGTCCATTGACCGCCTACGTCTCCCCCAACACGCGCCGCACCTCCGCGAGATCGGTGGTTCCCCGCGCCGCCAAGTCCTCTGCCGCGGTGCGCATAGTCCGGTAGCCTTCCTGCCCCGCGATGATCTTTCGCAATGTCTCGGCATCCGCGCGTTCCAGGACCCCCTTTCGCAGCCGTTCGTCCGTCATGGCGATTTCCGCCACGGGCACGCGCCCGCGGTAGCCGCCGCCTTGGGAGCTCTTGCGCAAGAGGCGCTGCGCGACGATCGCGAACAGGCTGCTGGTGATCTGGTAGGGCTCCATGCCCATCTCGAGCAACCGCGCGACCGCCCCGCCGGGTGAGGCGGCGTGGAGCGTGCAGATCAGCCGGTGCCCGCTTAGTGCCGCCTGCAATGCCAATGAAGCCGTCGCCGCGTCGCGGATTTCCCCCAGGGCCAACACCTGCGGGTCCTGCCGCAGAATGCTGCGCAGCGACCGCTCGTACGTCAGCTCGCCGAAGGGCTTGACCTCGATCTGCGTCACCCCCGGCACGTCGCGCTCGACCGGGTCTTCCAATGAAATGATGCTTAGCCCAGGCGACGTCCGTGCGATGTGCCCGAGCAGCGCGTAGATCGTCGTCGTCTTCCCCGAGCCGGCCGGCCCCGTGACGGCCAGCATTC
>JAQGHH010000448.1 GCA_028288945.1 Phycisphaerales bacterium | reverse complement strand
GCGCGGATGCCCTGCGCTTCACGCTCACCAAGATGGCGACCGAAACGCAGGACGCCCGCATGCCCGTGAAGCGGGACGCGCAGGGGCGGAACACGTCCGACAAATTCGACGAGGGCCGCAACTTCTGCAACAAGCTGTGGAATGCCTGCCGCTTTGCGCTGGCGAATCTTGAAGGCGCGCCCAGCGAACCCGTGGACGAGCAGAAATGGAGTCTTGCGGATCGGTGGATCGTCAGCCGCTTCAATCGGACGCTGGAGGAAGCCAACAACGCCCTCGCGGCGTACCGCTTCGACGTCTACGCCAAGGCCTGCTACGACTTCTTCTGGGGCGATTTCTGCGACTGGTACGTCGAGACAATCAAGCCCGCCATGAAAGACCCGGCCCGCGCGGGGCAGACGGCCAACGTGCTGGCCGCCGTCCTCGACGGGGCGCTGCGGCTGATGCACCCGATGATCCCGTTCATCACCGAAACCGTCTGGTGGCGGCTCAACGACGTCCGCCCGCAGCGCGGCCTGCCCGGCCGCCTCGAATGCCCGCCGGGCCCGCGGCTTGTGGCCGCGCCGTGGCCCACCGTCGGCGACTTCGCCCAGGCGGCGGAGTTCCTTTTCCCCAAGCTCCAGGAAGTCATCGGCGCGATCCGCACGCTCCGCAACGACTACAAGGTGAGCCCGAAGCAGACAGTCTCCGTCTCGATCAAAGCCCCCGGCGACTCGGCCCGGCAGATTCTCACCAATCGTGAAACGGTCGAGCTGCTGGCCACCTGCACGCTCAAGGAAGTGTCACCCGACCTCGCCCCCATGCCCGACGCCGCGACGGCCATGGCGGCGGGGTGTGAGATCTTCGTGGAAGGATTGATCGACAAGAACGCTGAAAAGCAGCGGATGGAAAAGGACGCCGCCGACAAGAAGCGTTCGATCGAAGCCATGAAAGCCCGGCTAAGCAACGAGGCGTACATCGCCAAGGCCCCGCCGCATTTGGTGCAGCAGACGCGGGACCAACTCTCGGGCGCGGAGACGGAACTGGCGAAACTGGAAGAGGCTCTGAGGAAGCTCGGCTAGATTGGGAAATCCGAGTTCCGAATCCCCGAAACCCCTCGGGTCGGTCCTTGAGGTCGCCGAGCATCCCGATGACAGCCGACGCGTGGCGTTGTACAAACTCTTTCATGGCGTTGCTCCGGCTGGGGTGAAAAAACCAACACCTTCACCGTACCCGACCGGGCGACGCCTTTTTATTCCGACTCATTTTGGTTGAGGCTTCGACGCGACAGCGGCGAAGCCCCGAATGGGATCTCTGTGATTCTGTCGGACATTACAAATGATAAATTCCCAACCAAACCATCAAAATCAAACCGAACGCTTAAGCCTGAGCCGTCGGCGGCTCTTCGGGGAGATGGGCTCGTGCCTGGGCAGCATTGCCGCAGCCTGGTTGCTGGCGAACGATGGCTCGCGTGCGATGGCCGCGGGATTGGACACTTCACAAACCGCGCCGCAGCGTGCGCCAAAGGCAAAGCGCGTTCTCCAGATCTTCTGCCCCGGTGCGGTGAGCCAGCTCGATACGTTTGACTACAAGCCGGAGCTGATCCGTCAGCACGGCAAGCCGATGCCCGGCGAAAAGATCATCACCTTCCAGGGCGGCAACGGCGACCTGATGCAAAGCCCGTGGGGATGGTCGCGCCGAGGGAAATGCGGGAAATGGGTCTCGGACCTGCTGCCGCAGCTGGGCGGGTGTGTGGACGACATCTGCTTCATCCACTCGCTGACCGCCAAGAGCAATACCCACGGCCCGGCGATGCTCCAGATGAACACCGGGTTTATTCTTGAAGGGTTTCCGAGCATGGGGGCGTGGACGAGTTGGGCGCTCGGGACGGAGAACGCGAATCTCCCGGCGTATGTCGCCATCCCCGACCCGCGCGGCATGCCGCCTTCGGGGCCGGCCAACTGGGCTAACGGCTTTCTTCCCGCGGCTCATCAGGGCGTGGCATTCAACACGGATAAGGCCATCTCCAACCTCCGCGCGCCAGCCGCGTCGTCGGAAGCGGGAGAGAAAGACCTTCGCGGATTCCTGGACCGCCTTGACCGACGCGGCATCGAGCAGCACCCGGGCGAATCGGTATTGGGGGCACGAATGGCGTCGTACGCCCTTGCGGCGCGCATGCAACTCAGCGCGCCGGAAGTTTCGGACATCGGGGGCGAGACTGCGGAAACGCTCGGCTTGTACGGCGCGGACAGCACCAACGCGCTCAAGGCGGGCTACGCCCGCAACTGCATCCTCGCCCGCCGACTGCTCGAACGCGGCGTGCGATTTGTACAGCTTTTCTGCGGCGCTCACGCCTCCGGCACCGACGGGCTGCTGAACTGGGACGCGCACAAAACGCTGAAGGCTGACTACGATCGGCATTGCCCGATCATGGACCAGCCGACCGCCGCCTTGTTGCACGACCTGAAACGCCGGGGAATGCTGGACGACACGCTCGTGGTTTGGACGACCGAGTTCGGCCGCATGCCAACGCACCAGCAGGGCAGCGAGGGGCGCGACCATAACCCGCTCGGCTTCACCGCGTGGCTCGCCGGGGGCGGCGTCAAGCCGGGTTTCAGCTACGGCGCTACCGACGAATTCGGCTACAAGTCCGTGCAGGACGTATGCAGCATCTACGACTTCCACGCCACGATCCTGCACCTGCTCGGGCTCAATCACGAGAAATTGACGTACCGCTTCAACGGCCGCGACTACCGGCTGACGGACGTGGCCGGAAGAGTCGTCGGCGAGATACTCGCGTAAGCCCGCCGTGGTATAGTCCATCATTCAACAACAGGAGCACCATGCCGGCGACAGAAGAAGAGCTGCGGAAAGCGTTCAAGGCGTTCAAGAAGCGGGTCAAAATGCTGCAACTGGAAGAGGATTCGCGGCTGGGCCATTCGCCGTTGACGGGGTCGAAGAACAAGATCGTTTCCATCCAGCCGCCCTCGGGCTTCGGCAAGGAAATCTGGCAGGAACTGGCCGACCAGGGCTATTTAAAGCGCGATAGCGGTGGGTTTTTTGAAATTGTCCCGGGGAAGTGAATGCAGGTAATCACCGCCCAGACGCCGAGTCTGTGTCCATCGGTCCCCATCTGTGGCAATAATTCTTCCTCCGCGTTCTCTGGGTCTCCGCGGTGAACAATTTCGCAATCAGCCGGCGCTCGCCTGGTTTTCCGGGCGGCCCATTTGGACCAGCCAGCGGAAATGCGACATCAGGCCCGCGACGAACGTCTTTTTGGCGGCGTAGCGGACGCCAAACTCGTGGCAGGCTTCTTCCACCACTTTCGAGAGGGCGGGGTAGTTGACGTGGCAGATCTTTGAAAACAGGTGGTGTTCGATCTGGAAATTCAAGCCGCCCAGGAACCAACACAGCACTCGGTTCTGGCGCGCGAAGTCCATGGTCGTCTGGATCTGATGCACGGCCCAGTCGGTCTGGAGACGCGCGCCGCCGCCCGTTCCGTCGGCGACCGGCATCGGGAAATCGACGCCTTCCACGCAGTGGGCCAATTGGAAGACGACGCTCAGCACGACGCCGCTAACGAACGCCGCGATCGCGTAAACCGCCAGCACTGAAAGCACCGGGTGGAAGAACATCGGGAGCCCGAAAGCCAGCGAAAAGAAAAAGACTTTACCGGCGATGAAGATCAGCAGATCCTTGCCCTTGGGGCGGGGGATTTTGTGTTCGCCAATCCGGCCGATGCAGACCTGGTAAAAGTCATCAAACAAGTGCCATTTGATGGCGAGGAAGCCGTAAAGCAGCCAAAGGTAGATGCCCTGCAGGCGGTGGAACTTGTGCCGGGGTTGCTCGGGGGCCAGGCGGCCCAAGAAGCCGATGTTGATGTCGTCGTCGTGGCCGTGGACGTTGGTGAAGGTGTGGTGGATGGAATTGTGCTTCCAGTCCCACATGTAAGAACTGCCGCCCATGAGGTCCAGCGACAGGGCCATCAGCTTATTGACCCACTGGTAGTTGGAATAAGCTTTGTGGGCGCCGTCGTGCTGGATGTTGAAACCTATGGCCGCGACGGAGAGCCCGAGCAGGACCGCCAGCGGCAGCACCAGCCACCAGGCCATTGGCACCGCCACGAGCAAGACGTACACCCCCACGAACCAGGCGAAGATCGTCGCGGTCTTGAAATACATCTGCGGGCAGTCGCGGCGTTTGCGACCGGTGCGCTCGAAGTAGGCATCAACCCGCCGTTTAAGCTCACGAGAGAACTTATCGGTCGGACCGAATTTCAAGGGGGGAGGCTCGGCTCGTACGTGTGCGGCCGGAACAAGGGGGACTGGTTGCGAAATCGCACCTTCAGGGGGAAGGGTCATAGGGTGGTGGCTCGTTTTAGGTAAACCAAAGTCAGCAACTTAGGCTCTGCGGCCGTCGCCCGTTAGCAACGTGCCTCCGCACAGCGGGATGATCCATTGAGGGTGAACGATGATAGTCACGACGCTTACAGAATCCACTCGCCGAACCATCTTTTCGTGCAAAGTCAGACTGGCTGTAACATCGGCGTTTCTGGCAACAACACTTTGGCGGCGCGAATGTTACAATCCGCTTGACGTGCAGTGTTTGCACAGAATGAATTCCGGGCGAAGCCCTCAAGCCTGACACACAGTCTTACGTACGCTGGCTGAATTTGAACAAGAAAAACTAGGAACGGGCCGGGGCACCCGCCCATTTGACGGCCGCCAAAGCGCCCAACGCCTCGGCGGCTGCCGCCTGAGCAGCGCCGCCCTTGGTCGGCACCGTCACGCGAAGTGCCTTGCGGTTCCATCCAAGCATGTTCTTCACGTGCGGCGCTGGCTCCGGCGTATTGGACGCGTCCAATTCTTCGACATGTACGGTCTGTTTCGGCGTTTTCACAATCGTAAAGGTGCCCGGCTCCTTGGTCTTCGCCAAAATCTTCTTTTTGATCGCCTCGGCCAGCACGTCCTGCAAGTACACCTGAATATTTCCGTCGGAGGCATCTTCCAGGGCGAAAACCTGCATGCGGTATTTGCCGTCGGGGATGAAAAAGAGCACGGCCAGCTTGCCCAGAACCTGTGAGCCTTCGGGTGCGAGTATGGCGAGAGCGGCCGCGAGACGACGCCATAGTTTGCCGTGGTCGGGCGTAGGCTCGGCGTCGGCGATCGCCAGATGCTTTTCGATAGTCACCCGGTCCTTCATCCCACATCGAGACAGGAAATCCTCCAAGTTGGCGATCGGTCGCCCGGGGGCCTTGGCTGGGGAAGAAGAAGGCATATCAAGCTCCTGGGTAACGCCGGGTTGGCAAACATGCGTCCCGTAATATGTTATCCGCAATCGCCCGAAACCGCAAACGGCCACTACGGATGAGGTCTCTTTGGCGCGAATGGCGTTAGTGACAGCTCGCCATCGCATGGGCGGCCAGCCATGGTCGCGGTACTCTTGGACATTCGGCCAGACGTCCGACACCGTACCGGACAATGTGGCGGGATACGCCACCATGGCGGGCGGCCCCTACCACCATTTCAGGGACCCGGGCCTTAATGCCCCGCTCCGGACTTGGCCCGCGAATCGTTCAGCTCCTTGACGATGCCGTTGTATTTCGTGGCGAGGTCATTGAACTTTGTCATGGCTTCGTTCCGTTCCTTGCCCAGCTTTTCCTGTTGCTCGCGCGATTGCTTCAGAGCCGCATCGCGCTCGGCAACGGCGGCCATCCATGTCGTCACGGACGATTTGAGCTCATCCCGCTCGGCAGTGAGCTTCTTTCCCTCGGCGTTCGCCGCGGTCAGCTTGCCCGTGGTCTCGTCCAATGAAGCTTCCGCGCGCGACAGGCGGTCGCGGAGGTCTTCAATATCCTCCGCGTATCGCTTAATGGCCGCGGCCTGTTCGACGATTTTCGAGGCTTGCGACTGGCGGACTCCATCGAGGGTGATTAGCTCCAGGTTTGCCTTGCGGTTGACGTTCCATTGGAACCCGCAAAGCACGGCCAGCGCCACGACGCCGACGAGATTGAAGAATTGAAGGAAACGGATCATGGACTTGTCGCCTTCACGGGTTTCGGACGGATTTCGAATGCCACCTTCTCGATTCCCGCCGACCGGACCAGGTCGAGGGCGCGGATCACGTCGCCGTGGCGGGCGTCGCGGTCGCCGCTGATGACGACGCGGAGGTTGGCGTTGCCGTTGTGCATCGCGGCGAGCTTCGAGACGATGTCATTGTCGGTACTCCGCTGCTTGTCGATGAACAGCGCGCCGGCCTTGTCGATCGAAAGGTCAACCACGTCCTTCTTCGAATCGCTCGCGGCAGGCGCGCTGGCGGTGGCCGGAAGGTTCACCTTGATCGTCTTAAGCGTCACCATGCTCAGGCTCACGAGCATGAACGAGGCGAGAAGGAAAAACATAATGTCGATGAGCGGGATGATTTCGATCCGCGCTTCGGCGCTTTCGGTGGGGAGCTTGGAACCGAGCTTCACGGGCATTTTTTCACCGGACTTTCTTGCGGGATGGTTCATAGCGGCGCGGTAAGCGGGCGTGCGAACGCCCCGTCGGCACGGCGCGACGCCTGCTCCCCCACCGCCCGTCGGCGGGCGAATTCCTCCAGATCGTGCCCGTGATGCCTGGCCGACTGCACCAGCAGCTCGATGTGGTTGATCACGCGCTCGAGCTGCGAGCGGAGCCGCGCCAGCCGGCGGTTAAAGTAGTTGTAGGGAAGCAGGCAGAGAATCGCGATGCCCAGGCCACAGGCGGTGGCGATGAGGGCCTCCCCAATGCCGCCGCTCACTTTGGACGCGGCTAATTGCTCGTCGCCAATAAAGCTGAACGACCGCATGATGCCCGTCACGGTGCCGAGCAATCCGAGCAGCGGCGCGAGCGTGATGAGCGTGCCCAGCACCCACTGGAGCCGCTCCGCGCCCTCCAGCTCATCGGAAGCGCGGAGCTGCATCGCGCCCAGCAGCGAGCTGTGGGCGTGGAGCAGGCCGTCGCGAACGGTCTGGAGGAACGGGTCATGGGTGTCGGCGGTGAGCGCCAGGGCCGCGTCAAAATCCCCCGCCGCGGTTGCGTCGAAGCTCCGCTGGAGCGCGCCGCCGCGCGTCCGTCGGGCCAGGCTCCACCACCAGAGCGACCGCTCCAGCACGACCGTCACCGCGGCGACGAATGCGGCCAACAGCGGCCACATGATCGGGCCGCCCCGCAGGAAATACTCGACGACGATATTGCCCAATATGGGGCTGAAGAAAAGTTCCATGGGTTCACTACTCTGACATTGTGAATTCAAACAGGACGTCGTAAACACCCGGCTCAAACCGGTCCCATTTCTCGCGGACGACGCGAGCCGCCGCCTGATTGAGCATCGGCCAGCGGCACGGCCTGGTGATCTCGGCCCTAACCACGCGGCCGTCCTCACCGACGGTGAACTGAATCACGACGCTCCCCTGCTGCTTTGCGATTCGCGCCTCGCGCGGATACTCGGGCCTCGGCTGGCGACCGGCACCGACGCCGAACTTGAGATGACGCACCGCGGGAGGGCCGGTCGGGCCGGGGGCTCCCTGTTTGGCCGCTCCCGAGTTTGCCGGCGCATCCTGACGTGCCCGCGGGGGAGTCGGCGCGGGTTGAGGGTTGGCCGCGGGCGGCGGGGACGCGGCCACCGCCGGTGCCGGGGATGGCGCGGGCGAGGGCGCGACAACTACCGGGTTCAAGGCCTCCAGCGCGACCGCCGCGGGCGCGGGTGGAGATGCCGGCGGCTCGGGAAGCGCCGGCGGCTGCGGTTCGGGCGGCAATGAGGCGGCCGCGTCAAACGCTTCCGGCGGAGTCGCATCATCAACGGGCTCGACGGCAATCGTCTTCACCACCACCGGCGGGGCCTCCGGTTGGATGCGCCCGCGCGGGTACGGCAAGACAAAACCGGCCAGTCCGATGGCCAGCGTCCCCACCCATACGCTCAGCGTGGCGGCGGCGAGGAGCGCACCCCGTACTCCTTCGCCGCCGCCATATCCTGGTGACACCGTGGTGGGAGTTGGCGCTGCGACGCCCGAAGACATCGGCAGGTCTTCAAATGTCGTCATAAAACCTCCCTCCGCGACGCAGACTCTCGGACTCTGGGATCGGGCACCAAATGATCTTGCGCGCGCTTGTGGTACAGCCTTTCAGGCTGCGAACGCAGGCTGAAAGCCCGCACCACAAAATACGAATCGCGCACGGTCATTTTAGAATTCATACGTAAGCCCCGCGTAAAACGACCGGCGTTGCCCGAACTGATTCGCGTTAACGCCGAGCCCGCCGCCTTGGCGGAGCTGGTAGCTCTGGTCGAAAATGTTGACCACGTCGAAGCGCAACCGCACCGCGTTGCCGTGCAGGAATTCCGGATGAAAGCGGTGCTCGTAGCCGACGTTGACCGGGTAATGCTGCGGCTCCTGCTCCGTGTTGGCGAAGCCGGCCCGAAGGCCTGAGCCGTAGAGCATGTCGATGTACACGCGGTCATCCCTCCAGGTGTACGCCGCCCCGGCGGAGATCGTGTACTCGGATTCGTGATCGAGTTTGATATTGTGCGCCTTGATGAATGCAAGCTCAGCGGGGTCGATATTGAACTGTTGGGTGTCGATGTCGTGCGCCAGTGTCTTGACCCACCCGAAGTTGGCGAATGCGGAGAAGCCGCCTTCCTTGTAGATGCCGCTGAACTCAGCGCCGTAAACGGTCCCTTCCCTGTAATTGAAGGGGCTAAGGATGATGGCGTTGCCGAACTGCCCCAGGTCATCGAGGTTGTGGGCCTGCTTGTAGAACCCGTCCACGGTCAATTGCAGCGACTTGGTGACTTGCCTCGAAAGGCCCACGTCATAGTAATTGGAGCGCTCGACACGCGGGGGAAGGGTGCCGGAGCTGGCCGGGGCGTTGGTCGTGTTGTCGAACTTCCTCACAGAGTTGGCCGTCAGACTTTGAACCGGGGGCGGCACAAAGTAGCGGGAATAGCCGGCGTGGGCCGTGGTCAGCTCGTCGATCTTCCAGACGAGGTTCGCCCGCGGGCTAAGCTGGCCTTCTTCGTCGAAATTGGCGTCGAAGCGGTCGTAGCGGAGGCCGTAGTTGAGAGTGAGCGCCGGCGTGAGACGCCATTCGTCCTGGACGTAAACCCCCGCCTCCAGCGCGCGGTTGCCGGAATGGTCGGTGACGAAGATCGGTGTGTCCGACGTTTGCATCCCTGATGCATCCGCCATGAACACGGCAGAACCCGTGTTGAGCTTTTCGGTTGTGTAGTCGGCGATCAGCCCGGTCCTGAGCGTGTGCTGATCGTTGATAATATAGGATGCATCGAGCTGCACGCCGTTGGTGAGGAAGTTGTTGTACACCCCGCCCGCGACGCCCTGGAAAATCAGGTCGTTCACGAAGTCAGGGCGGAAGTTGATCTGGCCGTAACGGGTGAAACCGGAAATCTGGTAGGAGAGCTTGTCCACCGTCTTCTGGTAGGCGACGACCGTGTAATACTCCTGCTCGTTCTGGTTCTCGTCAGTCCTCGCCGAATCGGCGGTCGGATGGCCGGCCAGATTGAAGGCCTTGGGCAGGCCCTTCTCGTCGGGGATCTGGAAATCCCCGTAGTAGCCGTTCACGAAAACGCTCAGTCGGCTGGTTTCATCGATGTTATAACCGAGGTACGCGAAGAGGCGTTCCTGGTCAGTGTAATCGTGGATCGCGCGGTGGCTGCCGGTGGTGTTTTCGATCCCGAGCCCGTTGTGGTTGTAGGAGCCGACGACGAAGTAATCGAGCTTCCCGACGGTGCCGCCGAGTTGCAGCGACGGCTGGACCGTGTCGTAGCTTCCGCCGTAAACGGAGAGCTCGTTGTGGTTCAGCGTCGCGCCGCTCTTGGTCTGCACGTCGATGATGCCGGCGGTGTGGAAGCCGAACTGGGCGGGCAGCGTTCCGTCGATGAGCGTGACGGATTGGATGAGCCGGGTGTCGAGTTCCTGGCCGAACACGTTCACGGGTTGAGGGAGCAGTACGCCGTTGACGCGATAGGTGACGTTCGCATGTTCGCCGCGGACGTGCACCTGGCCGAAGGTGTCCTGGACGACGCCCGGGGCACGGAGCAGCACCTGCTGGATCGGCGCGTTTTCTCCGCCGGGCGTCGATTGAATCTGCTCGGGGCCGATCGTGTAAGAGGGCGCGCCGAGGCTGGGGGCGATTTCCTGGCGTACCTTCTCGCCCTCGACGACGATTTTCTGTTGATATTCGCGATCGGATGCCGGGGTCTCCGCGGCCGGTTTTTCCGGGAGGGCGGGCTGCGGCGCGTTCCGGGTTTCCGGCGCCGGCGCGGACGCGGGAGCCGGAGCGTCGGCGGGCGCGGCGCCGGAGAGCAACGGCAAGGCGCAGATTGCTCCGGCGAGCAACCATTCGTTTGTGAGTTTCATAGCCTGGATTTCCTGCGAAATGTCTGACGAGATTGGGGCGCCCGGCGCTTCCGATGAAAGCACAAGGCGCGCGGCGGAACTGCCGCGAAATTAGAAAGAACGACGGCCCGCCCGCATTCAGGCAAGGCGCGGACCGATCAGACGCAAAGAAGGGAAATCGCAGGCGGCCCCCGGATGGGAGCGGAAGGAAGGATGACGAGAACCGTCGGACGCGCTTCGGGAATCGCGACCGTATCAAACGCAGGCAAATGGGCACAGGTCGCGGCCGGCGGCATGACACGGTCTGCCGTCAGGTGCGCCAGCAACTGGCACGTCGGGCAGTCGTCGTGATCGTCCGGGGCGGAATGCTTGTGATGATTCGCGGGACAGTTCTGACAGTTCTCGTCCGAGCAGCGGCCTGAAGCCATCGCCTCGGCATGCCCGGCGTGCTCCAACCGCTCGTGTGCGTACTGTGCCGCCCCGCTCGTCCAAATGACGATGCACGCGAGCAGCACGAACTTAAGGGAGCGGCTGAGCATAATGAATCACGTCGCGACGCCGGCAAAGCAAGGCTTTGCACGCCTTCCGCTTGTCGCCGAATGCTACCGGCGGCGTGCGATCGCGTCAAAACAATTCAGGAATCCGGCTCATTTCGCGGGAACGGCCAATGATGCCGATGGCAACGCACCGTGCACGACCCTGTATTCCCGATCAGTCCCTATTAAAATCCTGACCGCTACGGATTGTTGAAAACAGGACACGTCTTATGAAGCGAAACTTGTGGCAGATACCGTTGGCGGTGGCCTGTTGTCTCGCCACGTGCGCTCGCTCCCGCGCGGCGGCTCCGGTCGACTTCAACCGCGACGTCCGGCCCGTCCTGTCGGAAAACTGCTTCGCCTGCCACGGCCCCGATCAGGAAAAACGCAAGGCCAACCTACGCCTCGACGTGATCGACGCGACCACCAAGCCCGCCAAGTCCGGGACCATCGCGATCGTCCCCAAAAAACCGGAGGAGAGCGAACTGCTGAAGCGCATCACCTCCGATGATGCCGAAAAACACATGCCCCCCGCCAAGACCAAGAAGCACCTGTCGGCGGCACAAATCGACCTGCTCCGGCGGTGGGTGGCCGAGGGCGCATCCTACCCCGCTCATTGGGCCTTCACCGCCCCGGTCCGGCCGGTGTTGGCGAATGCAAAGGATGAGAAGTGGGCGCGCAATCCGATTGATCGATTTATTCTCGCGCGTCTGGACGCCGAGGGAATCGCGCCTTCGCCCGAGGCCGACAAGGTCACGCTGCTTCGTCGCCTCTGTCTCGACCTCACCGGCCTGCCGCCCAAGCCTGAAGAAGTGGACGCGTTTCTCGCGGATCAATCCCCCGACGCCTACGAAAAGCAGGTCGAGAAACTCCTCACGTCACCCCATTACGGCGAACGCTGGGCCAGGCACTGGCTCGACGCGGCACGCTACGCCGACTCCGACGGGTTCGAAAAGGACAAATCCCGGCAGGTCTTTTTCTACCGCGACTACGTCATTAACGCCTTCAACAATGATCTGCCCTACGACCGCTTTCTCATCGAGCAGCTCGCCGGGGATCTGCTGCCCAACCCCACGCAGGAACAGATCTGCGCCACGGGCTTTTTGCGCAATTCGATGGTGAACGAAGAGGGCGGCGTGGACCCCGAGCAGTTCCGGATGGACGAAATGTTCG
>JAQGHH010000409.1 GCA_028288945.1 Phycisphaerales bacterium | reverse complement strand
GTGAGATACCCGCCGTAGTCAATGAGCGCGCGGTCGCCCGCGGGGAGCTGTTTTTGCGTGCGTTCCTGCGTATCGCGCTGGATTTGCTGGAGCGTGCGCTCGAACTCCTGCTCCTGGGCGTGGGCGGGGGAACAAAGGGCCAGCGCGCAGAATGCCCCGGCGGCGAACCTCTTCATGCGACCTTCCCGTCCTAAACATCTCAAGTCCGCTCCGCCGCGGTCCGAACAAACCGATAGGCGCGTCTGTGCCGGAGCTTTGCCTGTTGAAGCGAATCCTTTCACTCATCCACCGCCGACGACTCTGGGCGGGCGCACGGATCGTCCTGCTGACGTATCTGGCGGTATACGCCCAATCGGCCGGATACCTCACACGACTTGAGCACGTCTTCTACGACCAGCGCGTGGCCCACTGCCAGCGGTTCATGCCCCCGCCCAGCGACCGGATCGTCCACTTCGATATCGACGACACCACCCTGGCCCAGGTCGGCCGGTGGCCATGGCACCGCGACCTTATGGCCGAGATCCTGGAAGAAGTCCGCCTGACGGAGCCCAGGGCGCTGGCGATGGACGTGTTGTTCGCGGAGCCCGAGGAGCTTGCCTACGACCGTGACGGCAAGGTGATCGATCGCGACGCGGTACTGACGCAGACCGTCCGAAATTTCAATCGCGTGCTGATCCCATCGTCGTTCACCTTCACGCCACCGCCGCCGCCGGGCGTCGTCGGCCGGCGGCTTCCCGCCCTTCTGACGGAAAACCCGGAGTTGACGGCCGAGCAGTGCGTCCTGCGACTGCGGGCCGAAGGGATAAACGCGCCGGGGTTGGAAGACGAGGTCCGCCAGACGCTGCTGGCGACGCGGCCCGATTGCCTGTTCGAGCGAATACTGATCGAACTTGATGCCGGCCAGGCCTCCGTGCAGACGGCCGCGCCGGACGCCAAGAAAGAGTTGAAGCGAAAGATCCTGCCCCACACGGACACGCAGTTTTCCGGCTCGGTGCTGGACCGGCTCTTCGATGAGGAGTACGAGCGTGCGCTCCGGCAGCGCGCCCTGCGGCGATTCAGTCTGGCAGCGCCGGCCGGGCTTCCACCGGTGCTGCACGCCTACGACCAGATCACGCCCATCCTGCCACTGAGCGGGGCGGCGGCATTCAGCGCGTTCGTCAACTATCTGCCCGACCATTCCGAGGGAACGGTGCGATCGGTGCCGCTGGTGGCCAGCTACCGCGGGAAGCTGGTGCCGCACATGGGCCTGGCCGCAGCCTGTGCCCTTCTTGGGGTGGACGTACATGACCTGCGCCTCGGCCCGAACAGTGTGACCATCCCGCAGCCGGGCGGGCGCGACATAGTGATCCCCGTGCACACCCGCACGGACTCCACCGTTGGCTCGGTCGGGATGCTGATGGAAGTCCCGATGTTCGGCAAGAGCGGGAGCTGGCAGACGATGTACGACTACCCGCGACACATGGAGGCGGTGCAGCACGTCTCAGTGTACGAGGCGTGGCGCGTGTGCCTCACGAAGAGGCGGATGGCCCGTAACGAGGCCGTAGCGGATCAGGTTCTGGTGGACGCCCTGGCCCTCACCGATCCCAAGGCCGCCGCTGATTATCGGACCTCCCCGCTTACGGGCGATGCGAAACGCAAAACAATAGAAGAGACCCTTGCGTCGATGGCGGAGGTAACGACCGGCCTCTCTGCCGTACCCACGGCCGATCTGGGACCGGCCGAGCAGCAGTTGCTCGCGAAGCTGAAGACTTGCGACAGCGCACTCCGCGAGATCCTCAAGCAGAACGATGCAATGGGCAGGCAGCTCGCCGGCCTGCGCGCGGAGCTCCGGGCGAAGCTCACCGGCAAAGTGCTGTTCATGGGCGGGACGGCCACCGGGCATACCGACATGTACCCGACGGCGCTGCACCCGGTCTGCCCCGGCGTCGTCGTGCACGGCGCGGTCTGCAACGCGATCCTGACGGGAAAAATGTGGCGCGTCGCGCCGCCGTACGTCACGTTGCTGATCACCGCGGCCGTTGGGATCGCCTGCGGTCTGTTCGCCTCCGCGCTCTCACCGGCCAGAGCTTTCATCGCGTCGGCATCGCTGAGCGCGGGATACCTGGTGGTCAACGGATTTGTACTTTTCGATTACGGCAACCTGATCGTCGGGGCGGCGGGGCCGGCGTTCGCCGCGGGGCTTTTGTGGTCGGCAATCACCCTCTTCAATTTCATCGCCGAGGCCGCGGAGCGGAGGCGCATCACCGCGCGGTTCAGCAACTACGTGGACCCGTCGCTGGTGAACTGGGTGATCCGCCACCCCGAGCAGGCCCGCTTCGACGGCGAATCGCGCGAGATGTCGATGGGATTCACCGACCTGGCGGGGTTCACCACCCTCACCGAAGAGCTCGGCGAACGCACGGTCAAACTGCTCGCGGAGTACATGGGGCACATGATCCCCATCATCCGTGCCCATAAAGGCTACGTTTCCCGGCTGATGGGGGACGGGATCTACTTTTTCTTCGGCGCGCCCGAGCCCGACGCCGACCACGCCGCCCACGCCGTCGGGGCGGGTCTGGCGATGCACGAAGCGGTGGACCAACTCAATCTCACGCTGCCGGCACGCGGGTTCCCCCGGCTGACGCTCCGCGCCGGACTAAGCTCGGGACGGGTGATCGTGGGGGACGCCGGATCGGCGGAGTTCAGCGACTACACGGCCCTCGGCGACCCGGTGAACACCGCCGCCCGCCTGGAGTCGGCCAACAAATTCTTCGGCACACGCATGCTGGTGACCGCGCGAATGATCGAACTGCTCAACGGTACATTCCTCATCCGCCCGATCGCCAACCTCCGCGTTGCCGGGAAAACCAAAGGCGTCCAGGTTTACGAGCCGCTGTGCCGGCTGGACGCCGCCACGCCCGACCGGCGCAGGCTCGCCGAGCTCACGGAACACATGACCGCATCCTTCCAGCGTGGAGAATTCCGAGCCTGCATTGACGCGGCCGACCGGCTGGAGCTGGCTTTTGGCACGACAAAGCTCGCCGCCCTCTACCGCCAGCTGTGTGAAATTCATCTGAAAGATCCGCCTGCGGAATTCGACGGGCAGGTCGTCCTCACGGAGAAGTAGCGCCCGTCGCGACAACGGGGCGGCGGGCGGCGACAGGAAATGCCGCCGGCACCACGTGGTAATTGTGGCACGTCAGGCAACTGTCGCTGGCAAGACGCGGGGCATGACAGGCAGCACACGTCTCTTTCGAAATAGGCAGAAAACTCGAAAGGCCCGGTGCCGAATTCCCCGCGACGGCGGGGTCCGGAAGGGAGTGGCACGCTGTGCAATCCTGCAGCCGGGATTCCAGAAGGTGCGGGCGATGGCTGAATTTCACGAAGCCGCGGCCCCTGCTCTCCACAGGCGGCGAACTCCAGGCCAGTTGCGACGGCGCGCCGGCGCTTTGGCGGGAAACATGGCACTTCACACAGGTGTCCCCCGCGTCCGCGCCGCTGATCTGAGAGCGCCACGCCACGACGGCCGGAGGCGCATCCGCCACAGGGTGGGCGAGGAGATCGAGCCACTGCCGCATGAACGCGTTGGCGTGGCCGCGGGGGTGGTAGATGAGGGCGAACTTCTCGTCGTCGCGTTCCCAGCCCGAAATCGC
>JAQGHH010000336.1 GCA_028288945.1 Phycisphaerales bacterium | reverse complement strand
GGTTAAGCCTCGACGGCGCGACCCAATGCCAGAACCCCGGCCCGTTTCCGATCCGCGGCCCGGCCCCCATGTCCTGGATTTCGTTGACCACGCGGGCGGTCTGCTTGGTGGTCAGCGCTTCCGCGCCGACCCACAGTGCGATGTAGAGGCAGTTAAAGAAGACGATCCACTTCACCGGCCGCAGGAAGCGGAACATCCAGCGCAGCAGAAAGGCGTTGCCCACCTGCTCGGCGGTGGGGATCGCCCCGGCCACCGCCGCGCGGAGCGCCGGCGCGAGGCCCACATCGGGCGCGGTCGCCGAAACGGGTGCGGGAGGGCCTTGAGACTGAGGGCTGCGGGCTCTAGTGCTCGACACGATATTACGGCCGCCGTTGAAAGGCCGTTACGCTAACCAAAACTGGGGGGCGCGGCAATGACGTTGTTGTCCGTTGTCAGTTGTCAGTTGTCCGTGGTCAGTTGCAATCAATGCTGAAGCGTCGCCGATCGTATCAACAGGCGATAATTGAGCGAGGTGCACGGACAATTGACAACGGACTACTGACTACTGACAAAGTCCATTTCCGTCCGATAACCAGAAGATGAGTTGTTTCACCTGCGGCCGTCAGACTTCGTGGCGCGAGGTTTCGCGGGCGATGGCCAAGTCGGCGGCGGCGCGGCTTCGGGGGATCGGGATGCTGGCCGAGCGCCCCGATTGGCCGGCCCGTGCGGCTCTCTGTGAACGTTGCCCCCTTCGCGTGATCCGCGGGAACATTTCCTACTGCGGAAAGCCCTTTCTCTTACAGACCCGCCGCGACCCCACGGACGGGTGCGGCTGCCCGACCGTGGCCAAGTCCAAAGACCCCGCCGAGCATTGCCCGCTCGACCCCCGCCACCGCCCCGCTGCCAGGGTAGCGGGCCGCTGTACTTGCAAATGGTGCAGCTCGGTTGCTTAGAAATTGGACTGCCAAGATACCGAGACGCCGGGGAATGAGACGATTTATTCCATGGCGTCATTGTGCCTTGGCGGCTCAATCGTTCTTCCCTCACTGAGTGCTTCCACCCACCATGTTATGCTTTTCGGGCGTGAGATCGTGGGCGGCGAGGGCCGCGGTCTTCACAGAGGGGTCAAGCGAGGGGTCCATCCCCGCGGTGGCGAGCACCTTTTTGGCCGTGAGCTGGTCGCCCTTGCTCCGTGCGTTGTACTTGTAATGGCCGATGTGCTTGAACGCCTCCACCCGCCACATCGGGTCGGCCTTTGGATTGCCCGCGATCGCGAAAATGTCGCCGGCGTAAGGCCCGGCATACCCTTCGTCGATCGCGCCGATGATCTTGAATGCCTCCGTCAGCTTCGTCTGGTATTGCCCTTCGCCGCTCATGAAGGTCTCGACCGTGTCCCGCCGTTCGCGGTCCCCCTGCTCCTGCGCGAGGTCTCGCAGGTTCGTCGCGGCGGTCTGCATGAGGCCGTGCCCGTCGGCCATTTCCGCCCAGCTCACGCGCTCGCCGTGCAGCCGCACGCCCAGCGCAAACGCCGCTTCCCAGAGCTTCTTGGCGTCGTCGTATTTCTTATCGAGGAAATTGAGCCGGCCGACCGTGCAGGCGATGTTGCCGATGTCGTTGATGGCGTAGAGCGAGGGCTCGTCATTGTCGTAGTTGACCAGTTCGCCCGGCTTGGCGGCGAAGAGCGAAAACTTCTTGCCGCAGTGGGTCGCCTTGACGACGTCCTCGATCGCCGGCATTTCCTCGCGCGTCACTTTCTGCACGCCGCCCCGGCCGTGGAAGCGCTCGTAGGGGCGGGGATCGCTCTCGTACTTTTTGATCGCCTCCCGGTAGAGCGTCGCGGCGTCACAATCCTCGGTCCCCGGCGCGAGCACGCTGGCCGGGGAGACCGGCAGCGCGATGGGCTTTTGCGCCACGGAAATCACCGCCGCCCCACTCGGCGGAGTCGGCGCGGGAGGCCGCGCGACGACGTAGAGCAGAAACCCCATCACCGCCACGATCGCCACCGATATCAACCAGCCGTTTCTGTTGCCCCACATGGGAAACCTCCGACGTTAGTGCTGAGTTCTGAGTGCTGAGGAAGGCAAGATGCAACGTGGCTACAGCACTTCCTCAGCACTCAGAACTCAGCACTGGGTCTTTTACACTCCGGCAGCGCGTCGAGAAAGAGCTTACCGTAGCGTTTGGATTTCACGCGGCTATCGAGGATCACCACGATCCCCTTATCCGTCTTGCTCCGGATCAATCGCCCGAAGCCCTGCTTGAGCTTGATGATCGCTTCGGGGACGGAATAGTCCATGAACGGGTTGCCGCCGGAACGTTTGATCGCGTCGAGCCGGGCCTCGACCACCGGCTCATCGGGCACCGCGAAGGGGAGCTTCACGATGATCACGTTCCGCAGCGCCTCCCCCTGCACGTCGATCCCCTGCCAGAAGCTGCTCGTGCCGAACAGCACCGCGTTGGGCGTCGTGCGAAACCGCTCCAGTAACACTTTTCGCGGCGCCTGCTGCCCCTGCACCATCAACGGCAAACCGATCGCGTCGAGACTTTCTTTCAGGCGGTTTCCCGCGTCGATCATCATCTTGTAGCTGGTGAACAGGACGAACGCCCCGCCGTTGGTCTGCCGGAGGTAGTGCAGGATTTTTTCGCAAGCCGCGGGAAGAAACCGCAGCGCGTCGTTGGGCTCCGGGAGATCGGTCTCGAGGTAAAGCGTCGCCTGTGTGGAATAGTCAAATGGCGACCCGAGCTGCAAGACCGGGCATTCGGGCACGCCGAGGCGCGAGCGGATGTATTGGAACGGATCGCGGCCGGGTGGCATTGCACCATCACGTACGGGTTGAAAATCCGTGCTGTGTGTGGGCCGTGCTGCCTTCGGTCCGCCGGGTGGACTTACCGTGGCACGGGTTTCCAACCCGTGCTCGGTGCGTTCGGAGGAAACATCGCGCGTAGCCCCCTTCCCGGCCACCGCACTCGCGCGCTGGACGGATCGCCCTCCCCCCGTACACAACGTCGCACTCGTCATCACCACGCTTTTCACTTCCCCGAATAAGTGCCGCTTCAATCCCTCCGCTATGTTGATCGGCGCCGCGTGCAAGCTCACTTTCCGCTGGCTTCGGCCGGCGGTGTCCATCCAATAGACGGCGTCTTCCATTGTCTGGCCTACCACCGCCTCCAGCGTCGCCGACAGCAGCGTCACCTTTTCCGCGGCACTCGACACCTCGCTGATCTCCTCCTCCTTCTCCAGGCCCGCCAGCATCGCCTTCATGTGCAAGGCCAGATCGCGCAGCTTGGGGGAGAGCGTGTTCTCGACAATGTTGGCCTGATGGATGCGCCCGTTCGCCCGCCCGGCGGACTGCTGCCACTGCACGCACCCCTCGAAAAACTCGTCCATCCGGTCCTGTAAATCGACCACGTCGCGGATCGCGTCGTTGGCCGCGGAGCCGTGTACGCTCAGCATCCCCTTGCCCCGGCGGACGTCGTACAGGCTGCGCAACTGATACCGCAACCCGCTCTCCGACACGTTCAAACCGAAATGGCTCCCCGCCACGTCCTCCACCGTGTGCGCCTCGTCCAAGATCACGGCGTCATACTTGGGCAGGTAATTCACGCCCGCCATCCGCAGCGCCAGGTCGGAGAAGAAGAGGGCGTGATTCACGACGAGAATGTTGCCGCCCGCCATGCGGCGTTTGGCGGCCTGCCAGAAGCAGTGCTGGTAGAACTTGCATTTCTTGCCCAGGCAGTTGCCGTGCTCGGCGCAAACCTTGTCCCACACGCCGGGGTCGGGAACCGCGGGGAGGTCGGCGAGCGAGCCGTCGCCGGTGGAATTGGCCCACTCTTCGATCGTCCACAAACTTTCGAGCTGGTTTTGATTTTCAAACAGCGTCTGCTGGCGGCCGCGGGCCTGTTCGAGCCGGCGCTGGCAGAGGTAATTGCTCCGGCCTTTCACCAGCACCGCGGTGAATTCGTCCGGGTAGACCGCCCGCAGCAGCGGGATGTCTTTTTCGATAAGCTGTTCCTGGAGGGAGATGGTGTGGGTGGAGATGACGACGCGTTTTTTCTTGCGAACGGCGTAGTTGATGGCCGGGAGCAGATAGGCGAACGATTTGCCGACGCCTGTCCCCGCTTCGACGAGCAGGTGATGCCCTTCGTCAAACGCTTCGCCCACGGCGGAAGCCATTTCGAGCTGCTGCGGGCGAAATTCGTAGCGCTCGCCTAAACGCCGGGCCACGGCGCCGTCTTCGCCCAAAATGTTCGCGAGCGTGGCGATCATCTCGTCCGGATATTACCCTAACTGCGCGGAAGTGCACCATGACGCAACAAGAGCGGGATTTGCCGTCGATCCAACCAGCGGCCCCGCGCGGCCGGCATATGCTTTTGGTGGCGTGCCTGCTGTATCCCGCGTGGCTGGGGATGACGGCGGTACATGAGTCCGGGCACGTGCTGCACGTGTGGCTGAGCGGGGGGAAAGTGTCGCACGTCTCGCTCCCGCTGTTCGATTTTTCCCGCACCGATCTTTCGCGCAACCCGCACCCGCAGTTCGTCGCGTGGGGCGGGCCGATCTGGGGGTGCGTGCTTCCGATCGCGGCGTGGCTCCTCACCTTTCGTGCGGGCAACACGGTGCGCCAGTTGGTGCAACTGTTCGCAGGATTCTGCCTCGTCGCAAACGGAATATATTTGGGCGTGGGATGGGTGATCGGAGTGGGGGACGCGGGCGATTTGTTGCGCCACGGAGCGCACGTTTGGGAGCTGATTGCGTTTGGAACCGTGACGGTGGGAACGGGGCTTTATCTATGGCATCGGGTCGGGGTGAGTCGGTCAAAGATGAACGACCCCGACCGCCCTCCGGAATGACGCGGTACGAAAACGCGACCGCCGCTTGCGGTTTCGCGGATCAGGCGCTCTGCTTACCCGATCGAGTAAGCACAGTGCTCGATTCGCGAAACCGCAAGGGGCGGATTGATTGATCGCATCGACTATTTTTCGGCCTTCTGCGCTTCGATCGCCCCGCCCGCGATGCGCTTGCCCGAGTTGCCGGCGGGGTCTGACTTCAGGTCGTCTTCCTTTTCGTGAATGATGACCGAGTGCCCGATGACGCCGTCCTTGGCGCCGGCGATGCTCAGGCCTTTTACCGTTTCTTCGAGGTGGGCGCTCCCGTCGGGACCGGCCTCAAGGTTGCCCAGGTCACCGGCGTGATGTTCACCGTCGGGGCCGCCGTGCTTATGGCCGGTGGGGTTGAAATGCGGGCCCGCGCTGGTGAGGTCGGGCTTGCTGAGGTCGGGTTTCTCGTGGATGTGAATCCCGTGCTTACCCGGCGTCAGGCCTTTCACTTCCACGACCACCTTCACGCCGCCGTCGGCGGGCGTGAACGTGGCGGTGCCGGTGATCTTGTCCTTGTTGTCCCCCGCGCCGTGGATATGCGCCACAGCCGCGTCCGCCGGGTCGGCGCCACGCACGACATTGCCCCTACCAATCAACAAAGCCCCGGCGGCCAAAAGTGTGGCGGCAGCCACATGAAATCGACGTTGCATAGCGCGGTCCTTCCTTAAGTGGTTCTGGTCCCCCCGGCGCACCGCGCCGGGTCGAGCCCCGAATCGTACGGCAGCCTGAGCCGCTTGAGCAACGACAAAATGCGCCATCATGGTCCTGTCCTCCCGCAACATTTCATGCACGAGGTACACTTTCCACATGCGGCGGCGCCTCTTCACTCTTATGCCCTTCCTCTCCCTCCTGCTTTGCGCGGCCGCGGTCGCATTGTGGGTCCGCAGCTACTGGGGCACCGATTATGTCGAGCTTTCCAGCCCCGCCGGAAGCGACTCATTTTCCATCACCCATCACACCCACGGCGTCTGCTGGACCCGCGGCGACATCCGCCTGAGCTACGCCGAGCAGACGCTGTATATGCACAAGACCCCTTCTCCCAAGTTGGACGGCACGGGCCGCTCCACCTGGGGTTGGGGAAGGCTCGGCGCGGGGCATATGGGTTCCGAGCCGCTTCCGGCCGACTCCGTGTGGAGCCGCCTGGGATTTCATTCGTACCGGCGCGGCGAAATGAGTTCGTTCTATGACATCCGGGAGCAAGGCGTAGCGCTGCCCGCATGGTTGCCGGTCGTGATCTTCGGCGTGGCGCCGGCGCTTTGGCTGGCCCGACGGGTCCGCACCCACCGGCGGATCGCAAAGGGCTTTTGCCGCAATTGCGGCTACGACCTGTGCGCCACCCCCGGCCGCTGCCCCGAATGCGGCATCGAGGC
>JAQGHH010000332.1 GCA_028288945.1 Phycisphaerales bacterium | reverse complement strand
TTCCCGTCCTTGTCGAACGAGACGCCGTGGGCGGCATTGAAGATGCCTTCCTTCCACTGCTCGGGCGGCACGCCGAAGTTCGCGCGCTGCTTCACATCTGGGTTGTCGCCCAAGACGGAAACGACCTTGTTCTTCCCGTCGATGATCGCGACGCGGCCTTCGAGTTCCGCGATGGCGACTTTGTCTCCGTGGAACGACAGCGAGCACGGCAGCCGCAAGCCCTCGGTGACCACCGCCACGAATTTGCCGTCCAGATCGAAGTGCTGGAGCCTGCGATTGGCGCGGTCGCAAATCAGTAGCAGCGGCTTGTCGCCGCGGGTGTCGAGGGCAATACCGTGGCAGGTGTTGAATTTGCCGGGCTCGGAGCCCGCGCCACCAAAGCTGCGGACGTACTTTTGATTTTCATCGTATTCGTGGATCCAGTTCTGGCCGTACCCGTCCGCGACGTACACATGGCCCGTGGGGCCGACGGCGATCCCCGTGGGGTTGTATTGGTCGCGCTTCTGGTACTTCCCCGACTGCTCGGGCCAGGGAATAGTCCAGACGACAGTTCCATCGAGCTTCATCTTAACGGCCTGTTTGCCCGCGAGGTGGGCCGCGTAGAGGAACTGCTCCCCCTTCTCCTCGTTGAGGCACAGGCCATGCATCCCGACGAACTTCTCCGCGAAGCCGCGGACGAACTTCCCGTCCGGCGAATACTCGAGCATCCCCTGCGGCCCGGCGTCCATGCTGAAATAGATGTGGCCCTGCTTGTCAACGACCACGCCGCCGTGCGTCGCGCCCAGGTTCTTGCGGCCTTCGGGCATCTGGCACCATTCGGGCACACTCTCGTAAATATCGGCGCCGGTCCCCGTGCGCACTTTGTCGGTCACACACCTGGCATCCCGCGGGGCGGCCAAGTGCTCAGTCCCCGGCCCGTCATGGGCAAGAGCAAGCGGCGAAAGCATGGCCGCGACGATCGCGGCCAGCAGCGGTTTGGTCGATAAGTTGCGCATGGGTTGGTGCTCCTACAGTACGATTTCAGAATGGTGAACGGCCCGATCACATCGAGCACGCGGCATGAAGCGTAATCTCGCCGCACGTCGGCCACAACCAAAAGTAAATCCGAATTCCGAACCCCCGAAACCCGAGTCAAATCCGAAGGACGAGAGCCGAATGCGAAATTGAACGCAGAGTCGCAGAGGCGCAGAGGAGGGATGAAGAGAGGAGAGCCGGGCGGATCGGAAGTCCCGCCCGTGCTGGGTGCGCTCGGACGGAAGGAATTGCGTTGGCTCGAAACCTCACTGCACGTCCATGAGCGCCCCGCCCATGAACTCGCGGCTATAGCCGCAATCCACGGGCGACCCGCTCGCTTGGCGTGAGCCTGTTGAACGGTGCCACAGGCCAATGCGCCTTTCCCTCTGCTCCCTCTGCGCCTCTGCATCTCTGCGTTCATTCTCTTCGCAAAGTAGATTGCGACCGGCTGGTCGCAGGCCTTGGCGTCCTCTACACCGAGGCGAAGCTCAGACGCAGCGCGATGAATAAATAAAACAGCCCGGCCAGTGAGATCGCGGCGGAGCCGAAGCGTTGGGCGGCCATCGATAGCCGGTCGCGGGCGATCGGGTCGGGGCGGGTGTTTCGCGCGAGCTTAAGGGCGGCGAACAGCGGGAGCACGACCAGTTGGTGCCCCGCTTCCACGCCGATGCTGAAGGCGGCGACGGCCAGGAGGATGGTTCCGCCCTGCATGGCTTGCATGGCGTCGAGCAGGCCGCCGGCGAAGCCCAGGCCGTGGAAGAGGCCGAAGAAGAACGCCGCGGCAAGACGGCCCCAGCCCCGGCTGCGGCGGGGCCAGAAGACGTTTTGCAGCGCGACGAACACGATGCTCCCGGCGATCAGCGGCTCCACCACCCGCTCCGGGAGATGCACCAGGTTCAACGCCGCCAGCGTTAATGTCAGCGTGTGCGCGAGAGTGAATGCGGTTACCACTTTCACAAGGTCCCACAGCGTCGTGGCGGCGAGGACCAGGGCGCTGATGAACAGGAGATGGTCGTAGCCGGTGAGGATGTGGTGGACGCCGTGGAGGAAATAGGATTGGGCGAGCCGGGCTCGCCCGCCGTCCGATCCATTGCCTGCGCTGGTCAGCGAAGCGGGGGCATTGCAGTCAAACACAATTGGATTGCGGCCGGTCAGCAGCAACCCCTCGGCGGGCGGGCGGGCGGGGGATTCGATGCGCACGACGTATGTCGCCTCCCACGATGATCCGGGCGTGAAGCTACCGTCCGCCAGAACGTCGCTGCGCAGCTCGATTTTCGCGGGTTTGACCGCGCCAGCGGGGAGCGAATACTCCAAGTCATAAACGGCATGCTGGTTCAAGTCGGGCACGGAGTCATCGGGGGGTTGCACTTTGACCACGCCGCCGGGCAAGGGCCGGCCATCTGCGGTGACGTGCAAATGGGACGCGAGATAGGCGGCATGCTGCTCAAACGCGGCGAGGCCGGTTGCGGCCCATGGTCCGGGGGGCGCGCCCGGCGTAGTTGCGGAATTCGTAATCGACACTTCCTCGACCGTCACTCGGGCATGCACGGTAACCTTGTCGGGATGAATCGTGACGTCGAGCGCACCTTGGGAAAGGGGATGGGCGGAGGCGAAGGAGGACGCCGCGAGGAGCAACAGAAAGGTGTGAACAACTCTCCACATGAGACGGCCTTTGTACGCGAAGCGAATACGTTCGGCGGAGCCGAACCTACTTGAGCGACGACACATACTCGATCACATCCCGGATTTCCGAGGGCGTTAATACCGCGCGCCTTTTCCGCGCCGGCATTAGAATTGTGACCAGACGGGCCATCGCGATCGTTCTCGCCAATGCCGCGGGTATCGCGGCGGCGGCATCCTAACATGGCGGCAGACGGATTCACCGTCGTTTTAACCGAGGATCCAAACCAAAGAGGGCAACCCGATTGGGTTGCCCTCTTTGATTTGTCATTGCGTGAAGGCCTTGCGCGCTTACCGGCGGCTGGCGGACATGGTCTTGCCGACGAGGAGGCCGCCGATGAAGAAGAAGAGGACGAGGCCGAAGCCGAAGAGGGCGGCCATATACCAGCCGTGCTGGCCCGGGTGTTCGCCGAAATACTGGGCGAGTTCGGGGTGGGTGCCCGCGACTGCGGAAAGAAGAACATAGATCGCGACGAGAAGAACGCAGCCGGCACCCAGGGCCGCCGCACCGAAGGCTGGCGCCATCGGGTCGGGGGCTTGAACGTAGACGGGGGCGGAGACGCGGGTGACGCCGCCGGTGGGCTCGTCGA
>JAQGHH010000298.1 GCA_028288945.1 Phycisphaerales bacterium | reverse complement strand
TTCGAAGAATTGGGACTGTTCGGGCGAGAGGCTCTGCGCCTGCGCCGACGCGGGCGCGACGGCGGGGGCCGTGGTAGGAGGCACAACAGAGGCGGCGCGGACCACCACCGCCGGGGTGCAGAGGATCGCGGCAATCAACAAAATATGCTTACGCATGGTTCTCCTCTACGCTCATCATTTCCGTGGTGCGGATCACCACGAAGGCGCGAAGCGGCGAAGACAGACGCGAAGGAATTCAGATGACTTGTAGGTTCGGCTCCGCCGAATGTCGGCAGCCCACAGAGCATATAGGGTGGGCGTACTCGCCCACCGGTTACACACGAATGGTGGGCGAGTACGCCCACCCTACTAATTCATCTTCGTGGCTGTCTTCGCAACTTCGCAACTTCGCGGCTGTCCGCTCCGCGGCGCACGGGCGAGGCGCCCGTGTCACTCTCAAAATCTCTCGTCACGCAATCACATCCCGCACCACGTTGCCGTAGTTGTCGGTCAGGCGGAAATCGCGGCCGTTGTAGCGGTAGGTGAGCTTCGTGTGGTCGAAGCCCAGCAGCGCCAGCAGTGTCGCGTGCAGGTCGTGGACGTGGACTTTGTTGTCCTGCGCGTGGGAGCCGAATTCGTCGGTGGCGCCGTAGACGGTGCCGCCCTTCACGCCGCCGCCCGCCATCCAGGTGCAGAAGCCTTTGCCGTTGTGGTCGCGGCCGGGGTTGGCATTGCCGCCGTTATCGCGGGTGACGGTACGGCCGAATTCGCCGCCCCAGATCACGAGCGTCGAATCGAGCAGCCCGCGGTGCTTCAGATCCTTGAGCAGCGCCGCCGCGGGCAGGTCGATTTCGGACGATTTTTTCTTCAGGCTCACTTCGAGGTTGGCGTGATGGTCCCATCCACCCGCGTCCACCTGCACGAAGCGCACGCCGCGTTCCACAAGCCGGCGGGCGACGAGCAACTTCGCGCCCATGTCCGAGTTGCCGTAGGCGTCGCGGACCTGCTGGGGTTCCTTGGTGATGTCGAAGGCGTCCGTCGCCTCGGTCTGCATCTTGAACGCCATCTCGAAGGATTCAATCCGCGCGTCGAGCTGCTCGTCCTTGTGCAATTTCTCGGCGTGCATCACGTCGAGCTTGCGGGCGAGTTCGAGCTGGTAACGCTGGTCTTCGGAATTCGTGAACTGGTTGCGGATGTTGAGCAGCACCTGGTTCAGCGGCATGCCGCGGGTGTAGTTGACGCCGACGCCCTGATAGAGGCTCGGCAGGAATGACGCCTGCCGGAATTCCGACTTGCCGCCCAGCGTGATGAAGCCGGGCATGTTCTGGTTTTCCGTCCCCAGCCCGTAGACCACCCACGATCCGAAGCTCGGCTTGGGGATTTGCAGCGACCCGGTGTGCATGAACCGCGACGCGACGTCGTGCGCGGGGATGTCGGTAAACATCGAGCGGATGATGCACATGTCATCGATGCACCCGCCCAGCTCCGGAAACAGCTCGCTGACTTCGATCCCGGATTTGCCTTTCTTCTCAAATTTGAAAGGCGACGGGTAAGCGAGGCCGTTGAGGCCCGGGAGATTTTGGTCGGCATATTTGGCGAGCGCGGGCTTGGGGTCCCACGTGTCCACATGCGAAGGCCCGCCGCTGGCGAAGATGTGGATGACGTGCTTGGCTTTGGCCGGGAAGGGGGGCTGCTTTGGCGAAAGCGGCGAATGGCTGGCGACTGCCGCGGCCACCGCCCGCGAACCGGGGACGCCGCCCAGCAGCATGGCCAGCGACAGCGCGCCCATGCCCATTCCGGCGCGTTGGAGCATTTCCCGGCGGGTCAAAAACGCGTCCTCAACGCGCGGCATGTGCTCCGCTGGGTTGTAGTTAGGCAACCTGCGCATGGGTGGTCCTTCGGTAAGAAAGGGGTGGGGCCCCGTCGGAGTAAAACCTACCCCACGATCGGGCACATCACCAACCGATAGAAAAACAACCCAAGCGTGTTTTTATTGCGGCAGCTGCGTTACTTTCAATAGATTACTGGCCGTAGCGTTAATTGGTGGGAAGGCCGGGGCAATGGGGAGTTGTAAACGTCTGCGTGGCTTGTTCCGGCCGGGGGGTAAGCAAGGGTTCGTTGAAGCGACCAAGCTCAGCCATGTTCGGCAGCTCGCCCCTTCACGCGAGCAAGAAGCCGGTTCAGCGCCGGTTTCGGGAGATAGCCCTCAGTCGATTGAAGCTTTTCTTTTACGATCTTCTGGACCAGAGTCAGCTTCGCCGCACACGGTTTCGCAAAAAGCGAGTCGGCCCTCGGCCGTCACGTGTCCAAGGCAGTTCAATATAGACCGGGTCATCAGGGTAATACGACGCAGTGACGCCAATCACCTCGATGGAGGCTTGTGTCGCAATGTCATCAGTGGCAGTCAGAATGATGGCAGGTCGAGGCTTGATAAGGCCTGCGTCCGGAACGATTGGGGCAATTACGATTGAGCCTTGCTGGAGTGATTTGGATTTTGGCGTCACCGCACCGCCCTTTGGCGACGATCACGGCTTCGCCGGCTTGAAGACATCTACGTTGTCGTTGGCGTTCCATTCCTCGGGACGGCTTTGTGCAACAAGCCGATCAAGCTCACTCTTGGTGAGCTTCGGAGGCAGACGTTTCGTGGCTCTCCTGGCGGGACGGCGAAGAGGCCTTGCCTTCGGCTTGCCAGCCCCTAGTTTTGTAGTTCCGGTCGCCATTCGGGGTCTCCTGAACATCAACGATTATCGGCAACGTTTCCCATACGGTCAACCGATGCGTATCTATTGCCAGACTGCGAGATTTCGATCCCGTGTTCGGACGCCGCGTCACGACACAACAGGAACCTGCGCCACCGTCTTCACCGTCCAGCGGCTGGGCTTGCCGATCAGCGGCCAGGCGTGCTTGCCGAGCGTGAGGGAGAGCAGGTCGCCGTTGCTGCAGTTGATCGTACGCGACATGAGGAGGCCCAGCCCGATCGCCGCACCGGTGACAAACCCGCCGATGTGGGCCCAGTGGGCGACGCCCCCGCCGCCGCCCAAAATGATCATGATCGCGTCGAACGCGAAATAGATGAGCAGGAGCCAGAAGCCGCGCATCGGAAAAATTTTCATCGCCAGCCAGAAACGGAACCGGAACCACATGGCGCAGTAGACGCGGTGCGCGGGGAAGAGGACGAGGTACATGCCCGCCAGTCCGTTGATCGCACCCGAAGCGCCGAGCATCGCGCCAAAGTGGTTGTGGGGAAGCGTCCACAGGTAGACGGCCGCGGCTGCGACCGCCAGCACGGGGTAAGCGATCGCCGTCGCCACATTCCCGATGATCGCGTTCACGCGCGAACCAAAGACGATCAGGAATAGCATGTTCCCGCCCAGGTGCAGCACGAAGCCGATGACCGAACCCGTGTCGTGGAGCAGGGCGTGTGTGAGAAGCTGCCACCAGTGAAACTCGCCGTCCTCACGGGCGGGCATGCCGGCGATGAGGTTGCGGAGCTCTTCTTTTGAATCCGGTTCGCCGTCGGAATCGTGGAGCACGGGGCGCTTGCGCCCGATCATGCCGTCATCCGACTCGTCCATCCGCTTGGACACCTCGTCCGTCACCCCGGCGACGTACACATGCGGCGGCCAAAGCTTGAGATTCTTGGCCCAATGCGGCTCGGAGCCGAAACACGCGACGAAGAAGAGCAGGCTGGCCAGGACCGTGACCGCGGCGATCGTCCAGATCGCGTACGGCTTGTGCTTGCCGTAGGCCGCCGACGCAAGCGGGATCGGCAGCGGGGTCACCCACACGACCCAACTCACGACTTTGAGGGCCGTCTCGGCGTTGCCGTACACGGTGTTCTCGTCGAGGCCTTCGCTCGTGAGCAACGGCCGGCCTGAGTGGACGTGGATGCCGCAGCTGATGCAGATCCTCGCGCCGCCGGCAAGCTGGTTGTCACAACTCGGGCAGATCGGCCCCGGGCCCGGGGGCACGGCGGGAGTTTTTCTCGACAAGCTTCGGCGTGCCAGCGGCGGAGGCTCCGCGACGGCAACTTCCGCCAGCTCCGGCTCGGGTTCCGGCACGGCGGCCGTGAGCTTGTAGTGCAGTTCATACTCGCCGATGTCGATCACGTCGCCGTCTTGCAGTTCGTGAGAGGTGATTCGCTGCCCGTTGACGAAGACGCCATTAGTGCTGTTGTTGTCTTCCAGCGTCCATCGCGAGGGCCCGAAATCCAGCCGCTGGAGTTTGCAGTGTGAACGCGAAACCAGCTCACCCGGCAAAGCGATGCGGCCGGCAGGATCCTTGCCGATCTCGATCGGAACGCATCCGCCCAGCGGGACCAACCGCCCCTTGCCCGCCGGCCCCGCTTTGATGAGGAGTGCGCCGTCGAAATCCCCCACGCCGGTAAATGTGCCGACCTCTTCGCCGCAGGCGCAGAGGATCTCCCGTTTGCACCGGGCGCAATTCAACGAGGTGTTGACCTGCGCTTCCTCCACGTCCATCGGATTCCCGCACTCGCATCGCAAAGTAAACATGCAGACCCCTTACACCAAATCCCTTGAAATGTGCGGTGTAGGTTAGCCTCCCCGGCATCCCTTCGCAACGATTTTGGTCGGGCACTGTTTGAGCGGGAGGGGAGTGATACTCATCCGTGGCAAGGACGGCGCGGTCATCGCTGCCGCAGTTCGGCGTGGCGCGGATACGCCGGGAATGTAGGTTCGACTCCGCCGAACCTACACGGCTTTGCTTTGCTCTTCTTCGCGTCTGTCTTCGCGCCATCGCGGCTTCGCGGTTATCCGCGTCGCGGTTCTTCCCGACGGGTGGAAGAGGTCGCTGCGCTCGGGCTTTTTTCGACCGGAGTACCGATCGAACGTCACGGAGTACCGCGACCATGGGCAGGATGCCCATGCCACTACATGCGCAGGATGCCCGTGCCACTATACGGACCGCCGTGGCCCATGGGCGGGGCGCTCATGCCACTACACGGGCGGGCCGCCCGTGCGACGGCACATCGCCGATTACGCGGCGGCTTTTTTGGGTGGGGGGGTGGCGGCGGAGGCGCCGCCCAGGGTGAGGGCGCGGGTGATGATGTCGCGCATTCGGGTGTCGAGCAGTTCTTCCGTCGCGTTGGGAAGGCCCAGCTCTGTCGTCAGCTCAGTCGGAATCACGTCGATCTCCATGCCCTCGCAATACGGGTGGCAGTATTTGACGAGCTGGTTAGCGATGAAGACCGCCAGCAGCGCGCGACGCGCCTCGGGACTGAGGTTGATCGGCTCGCCGGGCGGCAGGTGGTGCAGGCGGATCATTTCGATCAGCTCTTCCGGGAGCTTCCACAGTTTGGCCAGGTGCGTTCCGAGGACCGCATGGTCGGCGCCGAAAAGCTTGCGCTCGCGGGCCAGGAAACTTTCGTTTTCGGAGCCGGGCGCCCAGAGCTCGCGGACACGGTCGGGGAAATGGCAGTTGATGGCGACCTTACCGATGTCGTGCAGAAGGCCGGCGGTGAGGGCGAGCTGCGGGTCGGTGCCGCCGGCCCGGCGGGCCAGTTCTTCCGCGGCCTGCGCGACGGCCATCGAGTGGCCCCAGAGCTTCTCACTATCGTATCCGCCACCCCCGCCACCCCTGGGAAGCAGCGCGCCGACCTGCAACCGCAGGAACAGCGATTTGGTCATCGAAAAACCGATGTACGAGACGGCCTGGGCGACCGTGACCACTTCGCCCCGGAGGCCGGTCGACGCGGAATTGGCGATGCGCAGGATGCTCGCGGTCAAAACGGGATCGCTGGCGAGAATGTCCGCCACGCTCTTAGCACTCGACCCGGCGGAATCCAGCTCGCGCGCCACCCGCAGAAGCGCCTGCGGGAAAGGGGGGACGCTCTGCAACGCCGTGCTCACTTCGTCCATCACCGCGATCGATACCGAGTAACCCCCGGCTTGCGGGCGCATGCGCCACTTGAATTGCGATTTATCGACCCCATCCGCGTTGCCAGGATCGGCAGCCCCGGCAGACGGGTGCACGACCGGCAACAGCTCCGCACGCGGCGCGGATTCTTCCAGCACTTCGCGGGCGGCCGCGCGGGCATACGCCCGGGCCGCGACCACCGCCATGATCATGAACGCCGTCGCAATGCAGAGGGGAATCAACATGTCCGACTTCCTTGCTCGCCGGGGTCCGCCGGCCGGCGGAACGCTACATTCCGCCCATCCCGCGCAGGCCCGGCGCGCGTCCCTTTTGATTTAATCGGAAGATTTGCGACGTGGCTTTGCCGGAAAAGTCGGGCGGGGAAGGATCAAAACTCGAAGTTCGGGTCCCAGTGCTTCTGGTCTCGCGAATACTCGCGCGGCACGTACTCGGCGTGGCCGTCCAGCATTGAAACGTTGCCCCGCTTGTGGCTATCGGACTGACCGGGGGCCGGCCGCTGGTCGTGGCGGATGCTCAGGAAATTCTCCAGCGGCTGGCCGACGAAAAACGGCGACCAGTTCCCGTCGTCCAGCGAAAACTCCGACTCCTCGACCACCAGCATTCGGTCGGAGGAATGGTGGACTGCCCCCAGCCGCAACACCGGATAGGGAACGCCGGGCGGAAAGTCCGGCGGGTCGGAGCTGCAGAGCATGTTGATCGTGTAGCTGTAACGGTAGGGGAAATCGAGCACACGCGGGCGGAACGAAGTATCATCGGACGGGCACACCAGCAGCTCGGGCTTGAAGCCGTTGAGGTAGGGGGCGATCACGGACTGGCGAACATCCCGCGACGGTTGATACCAGATCCAGTCTTCAGGGACCTGCACAAAACAGTTGGCATGGCGCGGGAAGCGCCCGCGGTTTTCGTTGGCGTACATGATCATCGCCATCGATATCTGCCGGACGTTGCTCAGGCACTTGACCTGCCGGGCGTTCTCCCGCGCGCGGTTCAGGGCGGGGAGAAGGATCGAAATGAGCAGCGCGATGATGCCAATCACGACCAGCAGCTCGACGAGCGTGAAGCCGCGGCTGCTATTTTGAAAACGGCCATGGGCGGGAGAAAGTGCCGCCGGATGGGCAGCGGTCGCGGGTTCGCCGCCGGGTCGGACATGGCGTTGCGCGGGCATTCTCAAAGCATACCACAAATTTGCGAGAATTGACGTAATCTTTACTGATTTCGAGACACGGTGGGGTCATAGTGAAGCCCGGTCGTTGGGTCGCTGTCCCGGCAGTATAGCCGGGTCGCGAATTCCACATGCCCGTCGGCAATGGCGATATTGCCGCGCGCCCCCAGGCCGGTCTGGCCTGAATCGTGGCGGATCGAGATGTCGTTGGGCACTAGAGGATCCCATTTGCCGTCGTTAATGGATGAAGGATCTTCTTCGACCATGATAATCTTGTTGCCGGGGTCCTTTATGTTCGTAATCCGTACGGGCGGCCGTGCGGGATTCAGATTTGGATCCGTACTGAATAGAAAGTTAAACGTGTAGCTGTATGGGTATGGGCCGAACGAGGAGCTTGTTTGTGCCCGAGTATTCGGGTCGTCTCCCGGGCACACAAAGGTGCTCGTGGATTTGTTACCGATGTACCGCATGACCGGCGAATTTAGGACGTCAAGCGACGGCACGCCCTGCGTTTCCCACCAGATCCAATTCTCAGCATGGTGCACGGTATCGCCCGCGTGATACGGAAAATAGTCTTCGTTGTCGTGCGTGTACGCGATCATGGCCATGGTGATCTGGCGGAGGTTGCTCGCGCAGGCGGTTCGCTGGCCCGCGCGCCGCGCCCTGCCGAGCGCGGGGATCAAAATGGTCAGCAGTACGGCGATGATGCCGATGACCACCAGCAACTCAACAAGCGTAAACCCGCGACGGCGAGATGGGGCCATGCGTGTGGAATGCCTCATGTGAACCGTTTCCGGCGTTACGGGGACGCCTAAAAGAGGCTTGCTCGCAAACAACGGGCATCAGGATACCGGGAATCATCGCGGCAACCAACTGTTTTTCGTCAATCAGCGGCTCGGTCGCAATCCACCCGCGGGCAGGACATTGCTCTTGCATCGAGCTTCGAGTTTTTTGCCGCCCGCAATGCGAGTCCGGACTTTCCCTTGCGAATAATACGCGTTGTCCAGCCGGCTCAAGAAATGTTGGAAACTGCTCTATTTCACGCCCACCCCATCGACCGCTCCACAGCCTTCGCCCATCCCGCCAGAAGCTTGTCCCGTTTCGCATCATCCATTCGCGGCGTCCAGGTCTTGTCCTCGTGCCAGGCGGCGCGGAGGGCGGCGAAGTCCTTCCAGAAACCCGTGGCCAGTCCCGCGGCGTATGCCGCCCCGAGTGCGGTGGTTTCCGTCACCTTCGGCCGCACGACCGGCACATTCAGCACATCCGCCTGGAACTGCATAAGCGTGTCGTTGACGGCCATGCCGCCGTCCACGCGGAGCGTGGCGAGGGAGACGCCCGAATCCTTGCGCATGGCGTCCAACACGTCCCGCGTCTGGTAGGCGGTGGCCTCGAGGACAGCCCGGGCGAGGTGCCCGCGGCCGGCGAAGGCGGTGAGGCCGGCGATGATCCCGCGGGCGTCGGAACGCCAGTGCGGCGCGAAAAGACCGGAGAACGCGGGGACGAAATAGACGCCACCGTTGTCGGGGACGCTCGCCGCCAGGGGCTCGATATCCGGAGACGTCACGATCAGGCCGAGTGCGTCCCGCAGCCACTGCACGAGCGACCCGGCCACCGCAATCGAGCCTTCCAGCGCGTACGTCGCCGGCTCGTCGTTCACGCGACAGGCGACGGTCGTGAGCAATCCGCTGCTCGAAACCACCGGCGTCGTGCCGGTGTGCAGCAGCATGAAACAGCCGGTGCCGTAGGTGTTCTTCGACTCGCCCGGCGAAAAGCACGCCTGCCCAACGAGCGCCGCCTGCTGATCGCCCAGGCACCCGCACACGGGGATGCGCCCGGCGAATGGCCCGTCGTCCATCGTGTATCCCCACGCGTTGCGGTCAATCGATGAAACGATCCGCGGCAACATCGCACGGGGCACGCCGAAGGCGCCCAGAAGCTCGTCATCCCAATCGAGAGTGCGCAGGTTCATCAGCATCGTGCGGCTGGCGTTGGTGACGTCCGTGACATGCGCCCCGCCCGGCCGGCCGGGGCCCGCGACGCCGCCGGTGAGATTCCAGATCAGCCACGAATCGATCGTCCCGAACGCCGCCCGGCCCGAGCGGGCCATCTCATCGAGGCCCGCGACATTGTCGAGCAGCCAGCGCAGCTTCGGGGCGGAAAAGTAAGTCGCCAGCGGCAGGCCCGTCGCGGCGCGGAAGCGGTCCTGCCCGCCCTTGCCGCCGGGCGAAGTTTCCGCGGCATACCGGTCGCACAATTCCGCCGTGCGCGTGTCCGACCAGACGATCGCGTTGTGCAGCGGCCGGCCGGTGGTCCGGTCCCAGACGACGACCGTCTCGCGCTGGTTGGCGATGCCGACGGCCGCCACGTCTTCCGCCCGTGCGCCGGCTTTCGCCATCGCCTCGGCGACGACTTCCTGCGTGCGGTACCAGATCTCCAGCGGATCGTGCTCGACCCAGCCGGGGCGCGGGTAGATTTGGCCGTGCTCCTTCTGCGCGGAAGCGACCGGGCCGGAGTGATCGAAGAGGATGCAGCGGGAGCTGGTCGTGCCCTGGTCAATCGCGGCGACGTATCGCGACATAAGCACCTCTTCTTACGAGGAAGCCACACTCCCTCTCCCTTGCATTCGGGGAAGAGGGGACCGGAGAAGGCGACGGCGATTTGACGCCGAATTCCATTCTTATAGCCGCGTGCGCGCGAGCTTCCCATCTTTGGTGGCATGGGTTTCCAACCCCATGCCACGATAAATGGCGGCACACCGGACCGCCCACCGCGAATCGGTTTGCCAGTGGACAAAGCGCATCAGCACACCCTACGGTCGGGACAGCGAAAGGCAGCGTGTTCCATGAGCCGCACGACGGCACGAGACCGGGCCGGCGACGGCCGACCGCAAGAGCAGCCGGCGCAAGACGTGGCGCCCACCGAGGAGCGGGCCGCGGCCGCGCCGGAATCCCGCTCTTCCGACGAGATGCGCCTCAAGCGGACCGGAGAGCGGCCGCGCTCCGATGATGCGCCAACGGCCGGCGCTCCGCCCAAGCCGCCGCTTTACAAACGGCCGGTTTTTTGGGTCATTACTACGGTCGTCGTGATCGGTGCGAGCGTCGGGATTCTGCTCTGGTGGCTTAGCGCCCGCTGGAACGTTTCCACGGACGATGCATTCATCACAGTCCATTATGTCACTGTCAGCTCGCGTGTGGCCGGTCACGTGCAGAGCGTGCTCGTGGATGACAACCAGGACGTGAAACAAGGACAGCTTCTGGCTCAGCTCGATAAGACCGATTTCCTGGAGGCGGTGAAAAGCGCGCAGGCGACTTACGAACAGACTCAGGGGCAGGTGCAGCAAGCTCGGGCGCAAGTCGAGGCGGCCAAGGCGAACGTGACCAGCACCGAGGCGGACGTCGCCGCCGCCCAAGCCAGCGCGGAGCAGGCCCAACGCGATTTAGCGCGCTACCAGCAAGCCGGACCGCAGGCGGTTTCGCAGCAGGTCTTGACGCAGGCTCAGGCGACCGTGCGCACGACGACGGCGAACCTTCAAGCCGCCCAGGCAAGAGTCGGCGCGGCCGTGGCGCAGGTGCGTTTGGCGCAGTCGCAGGTGAGCACGGCGGAGGCCGCCGTCCACAAGGCGAGCGCCGATCTGGAAAACGCCCGTCTCCAGCTCTCCTACACCGACATCATCGCCGCCGAGGAAGGGCAGGTGACCAACCGCAATGTCGATCCCGGCTCCTACATTTCGCCGGGCCAGGCGCTGATGGCGCTGGTCCCGCCGAACGTCTGGGTGGTGGCGAACTTCAAGGAGACGCAGCTGCGGCAAATAGAATCCGGCCAGCCCGCGACGATTCATGTGGACGCCTACGACATCGACCTCCCCGGCCACGTCCAAAGCGTGCAAGCCGGCACGGGCGCGGCCTTCAGTCTCCTCCCGCCCGAAAACGCGACGGGGAACTATGTGAAGGTGGTCCAGCGCGTCCCGGTGAAAATCACCTTCGACCGTCTCCCCGAGCGCCGCCTCGCGCCGGGAATGTCGGTCGTGCCGACCGTCAACACGCGCCCGCGTGAGGGCCGATGATTTTGAGTTTTTTGGGGACACGGAAACGTTTTCTGACTTGAATCAAGTCAAAGTGCAAAATGCAAAATGCAAAAGTCAAAATGAGGAGCGGTCGGAGCGGCGGCCGGCACCGATGCATGTCCGCCTTTCATTTTGACTTTTGCATTTTGCATTTTGCACTTTGCATTCTCCCCTCAGCACTTTGCATTCCCCCTTCCCGCCGCGGCCCATCCGGTGACGCGCCATGACCGCGGTTGCCTCGCCCGCGGACGCACCGCGACAAACCTCGTCCGCCGCCATCCCCGGCGTCAACCCGTGGCTCGTTGCCCTCGTCGTCTCCATGGCGACGTTCATGGAGGTTCTCGACACCTCCATCGCCAACGTCTCCCTCCCGCACATCGCGGGCGGCTTGTCCGCCACCGTCGACGAGGCGACGTGGGTCCTCACCAGTTACCTCGTGGCCAACGCCGTCGTCCTCCCGGCCAGCGGGTGGCTCTCCACCGTCTTCGGCCGCAAACGATTCTACATGACGTGCGTGGCGCTGTTCACGATCAGCTCGCTGCTCTGCGGCATGGCCACCAGCCTGCCGATGCTCATCTTCTTCCGCGTCCTCCAGGGGATGGGCGGCGGGGGGCTGGCGCCCAGCGAGCAGTCGATCCTCGCCGACACCTTCGCGCCGCGCCAACGCGGCATGGCCTTCGCGCTTTACGGCATCGCCGTCGTCGTCGCGCCGGCGGTCGGCCCGACGCTCGGCGGGTGGATCACCGACAACTTCACCTGGCGCTGGATCTTTTTCATCAACGTCCCCGTCGGCATTCTCTCGCTGGTCCTGAGCGACCTGGTCGTCCGCGACCCGCCCGAATTGACCGCCCAACGCCACCGCCGCCTGAAGGCGGGATTCAAGATCGACTACATCGGCTTCGGCCTGATCGCGTTGGGATTGGGTTGCCTTCAGGTCGTGCTCGACAAGGGGCAGGAGGAAGACTGGTTCAGCTCACCCTTCATCACCGCGTTCGCGATCGCATCGGCGTTCGGGCTGATCGTCGGCTCGATCTGGGAGCTGCGCGTCGAGCAGCCCGTCGTCGATCTGCCGATGTTCAAGGACCGCACCTTCGGCATCGCCACCCTCGTTATGTTCGCGATCGGCTTCATCCTCTTCGGCAGCACCGTCGCGCTCCCGCTGTTCATGCAGCAGATGCTCGGCTACACCGCGAAGCTGGCCGGCCTCGCCATCACGCCGGGGGGCTTTGCCGTGATGGCGCTCATGCCGCTGGTCGGGTTCCTCGTCGGCCGCGTGCAGGCGAAATATCTGGTGGTGTTCGGCCTGCTCATCAGCGCGCTGGCGCTGTGGCACATGACGGGTTTCAATCTTCAAGTGAACTTTTCGACGATGGTGTGGGCGCGGATCTTCCAGGCGGCGGGGCTGGCGTTCCTGTTCGTGCCGATCAACACCGCCGCCTATGCGCTGATCCCGCCCGAGAAATCCAACAACGCCTCGGCGCTGCTTAACCTCGCCCGCAACCTGGGCGGCAGCGTGGGCATCTCCGTGGCCCAGACGCTTCTCGCCCGCCGCACCCAGTTCCACCAGGCCCGACTCGTGAACCACGTCAGCGTCTTCAGCCCCGCGACCACGCGCATGCTCGCGGGCCTCTCCCGCGCCCTCTCGCCTCACACCGCCTTCGAAGCCACGCGCAAGGCCCAAGGCATGCTCTTCAACATCGTGCAACGGCAGGCGTCGATGCTCGCGTACATCGACGTCTTCCTGGTCCTCGCCATCGCCAGCGCGGTGATGATCCCCGTGGTGCTGCTCATGAAGAGCAACAAGCCCGGGCAGGGGGGCGGGGCGGTGCATTGAGCGCATCCCCCGACGCCAACGGGTGCAACTCGTCCTTGTGGCGGTTTTGGAGGGGCAGACATTCCTGTCTGTCTCGGGCCGCCGATGACCGCTGCGGCGGACACTGTACCCGCGGGCGTCGTCGCACTATTCTGGAGGCTTCTCCCGTCCCGGCTTTGTCTTAACGAGGAAGCCATTGTGACCATTGCCTCCCCCGCCGTTGCCCCGAGTCTTGTCCCGACCAAATCTTCGGCGCGGGTTGCGTCGATTGATGCGTACCGCGGATTCGTGATGTTGCTGATGATGGGGGAGGTGCTGGAGTTCGGGCATGTTGCGCGGGCGCTGCCGGGCAACGGGTTTTGGGCGTTGCTGGCGCATCATCAGGATCATGTGGCGTGGATCGGGTGTTCGTTGCACGACATGATCCAGCCGTCGTTTTCGTTTTTGGTGGGCGTGGCGTTGCCGTTCTCGCTGGCGAGGCGCACGGGCGAGGGGCAGCCGCAATGGCGGCGGACGTTGCACGCGTTTTGGCGGGCGCTGGTGCTGGTGCTGCTGGGCGTGTTTTTGCGGTCGATCGGGCGCGGGCAGACGAATTGGACCTTCGAGGACACGCTCACCCAGATCGGCCTCGGGTACGGCATTCTATATATGCTGGGGCTGGGGTCGGCTCGGGTGCAATGGGCGGCGCTGGGGGCGATTTTGATCGGGTATTGGCTCGCGTTTGCCGTCTACCCGTTGCCGGGGACGGGGTTTGACTGGAAGAAGGCGGGCGTGCAGCCGGGTGAGGTCGGACAGCTAACTGGCTTCGCGGCGCATTGGAGCAAGAACACAAACCTTGCCTGGGCTTTCGACACCTGGTTCCTGAACCTCTTTCCACGCAAACACCCGTTCACCAACAACGGCGGCGGGTACTCAACGCTGAGCTTCATCCCCACCCTGGGCACGATGATTTTGGGCCTGCTCGCGGGCGGGGAATTGCGCAGCGAACGGCCGCCGGGCAGGAAAGTCGCCCGGCTGGCGATCGCGGGAATCATCGCATTGGCGGTTGGCTGGCTGACCGGGGCGGCGGGGATTTGCCCGGTGGTCAAACGGATTTGGACGCCAAGCTGGGTAATCTTCAGCGGAGGGTGGTGCCTCATATTTCTTTCAAGTTTTTATCTGGTGATGGACTGGATTGGCCTGCGGCGATGGGCTTTTTGGCTGACCGTGGTGGGGATGAATTCCATCGCCGCCTATTTAATTGCGCATTTGTGCGATGGGTTTATTCGGGAGGCGCTGCCGCGGCATTTGGGGGAGAAGGTGTTTTTGTCCGCGGGGAAAGCGTATGAGCCTTTGCTGCTCGGAGGGGCGGTTTTGTTGATGGAATGGCTGATTTTGTTCTGGATGTATCGGCGGAGGATCTTTCTCCGCGTGTGAGCCTTCGCGGCACTCAGGCGGGGTATGGCCGCCCGGAATGGGTTGCACCAAATGGGGGTTGCCGATCGAATTATTTCGGACCGTATATTTCCAAATGGGGTGCCGGAATTCGTGGGCGAACCGCTTGTAAATAGGCCATAATTTCTTGACATATGTTGTGCCCGCCGTTTAGAATGTGTGAGCGATCGTACATATCAGCTATGTAATTCGGCCAAGGAATCGGCTTGAGGAAATGCGGCACCGCCTTGGCGGTGTTGGGCTGTTTTGGCTGGTACGGTCGCTGGGCGGTCAATTGGCTATGGTAGGGTGTTTTTAAGGAGTGGAGAATTCATGTCGACTCATCTCAAGCGGACTCTTTGCGCTAAGGCCATTCTTTCTGCGTCTGCCGGCGTGGCGGTGGCAGGCGTTGGCGCTTCGATGGCGCGGGCGGACGTTACCGGTTTCGGCGGCTCGACGAACACGGGCTGGCAGCCCAACGGAAACCCCGCGGCGGTTACGGCACTCGTACCCAACGTGACCGGCGCCGGCACCATCGCCGACGTGCTGCAAATCACCTCGGCCAACAATAGCGAGGCGACCAGCTATTGGTTTACCACCGCGCAGGACGTAACCAATTTCACCGCCAATTTCACCTATAACGACGTCAGCGGCGGCGGGGCTGACGGAATCGGGTTCGTGGTACAGAACCAGGGCACGACGGCTCTAGGCGCCGCAGGCGGCGCCGTGGGCTATGGCGGCATCACCTCCAGCGCCGCGCTGAACCTCAGCGTCTTCGGCGGCAGCCATTTCGGACTCACCGGCGGCGGCGTGGCCAACACGAATACCGGCCCGACCACTTCGGTCAATCTTTCCACCGCGAATACGCCGACGAATGTGACGCTCAGCTACGTGCCCGTTTCCAACGCCGGCGTCATCACCGCGACCTTCACGCAGGGCGCCAACACATTCACTAAATCGACGGTGGTCAACATCCCGGCCCTGGTCGGCGCGAACACCGCGACGGTCGGGTTCACGGGCGGAACGGGCGGATTAAACGCCAATCAGCAGATCAGCAACTTCACCTACACCGCCGGCACGGCCAGCCTTCCTACCAAGTACAATGTCCTCCAGCGGGGTGACTCAATCGTCCCCTTGGCGGCCACCACCGCAGGCAATGGGAACAACATTGCGGTCCCTGTTACTGACTTTCCTACAGGCGAAGCCGTGCCGAATGTCCTCGACCTCAACAGCGGATCGAAGTACCTGAACTTCAACAACAAGGGCGGTAATGACGGTCTGGCGGTTACCCCCGGGATCGGCACGACCATCGTAAACGGTTTCCAGTTCGTGACGGCGAACGATTCGAACAACCGCGACCCGATGACCATCACGCTCGAAGGCAGCAACGACCCGAGTGCTTTGGCTTCGGGCAACACCAATTGGACGTCGCTGTACAGCGGCGATGCGGGGCTCTCAGCAGATCCCGGCCGTCAGAATTTCGGGACTGAAGTGGACTTCAGCAACGGGACGCCGTACCTGAGCTATCGCCTTCTGGTGACGACCCTCCGCGGCGGCACCACCCAGAATTCGCTGCAATTCGGCGACATTGAGCTGATCGGCACCGCCGCCCCGGAACCCGCGTCCTTGAGCCTGATGGGCTTGGGCGC
>JAQGHH010000285.1 GCA_028288945.1 Phycisphaerales bacterium | reverse complement strand
GAGGGAGCCAGACCAAAATCACCATGGACACGCAACTAGAGAAAACAGAATTTGACGGCGCATCAGACCTCCCTCCGCCGCTCCCTACGGCCACCGGTTTCGCCTACGCCGCCCAAACCGAAAGCGGGCAGCGCATGACCGGCGTGATCGACGCGACGGACGCGCAGTCCGCCGTCCTCCAGCTCCAGATGATGCGCCTCCGCGTCGCCGAAGTTGAGCCGGCGAAGAAAACCCCGCGCTCCAAGGCCATCCGTGGCGACGCATTCTTCGCGTTCAACCAGCAGCTCGCGCAGCTTGCGAAGTCAGGCCTCCCCGTCGAGCAAGGCCTGCGCCTCATCGCCACCGACATGAAACGCGGCCGACTGGCCGCGACCATCGGGCTGGTCGCCGACGAACTCGACCGCGGCGTGCCCCTGGGCGAAGCCTTCGACAAACACCGCCGACAGTTCCCCTCCCTCTACGGACGCCTGGTGGACGCCGGCGTGCGCAGCGGCAATCTGCCGGGCGTGTTGTTGAATCTTGGCCGTCATCTTGAAATGCGCCAGAAGCTCCGGGCTTCATTGTGGCGCACGATCTCGTACCCGCTGATGGTGCTCGTGGGGTTGATGGTGGTGATGGCGTTTCTGGGGGTTGCGGTGCTCCCACAGTTTCGCGGCATGTTTGACGAGTTTCATCTGAGCCTTCCCGCGATCACCCTCGCGCTGCTTTGGGTCGCGGACGCCATACCTCCTTTTCTAATCGCGCTCGCAGTCATCGTGGTCGCGGCGATGGTCATTTGGGGATTCCTCGGGTGGACCGGTAGAGACCGCGCCGTGATGGAGGCGCTGTTGCTACCTCTACCCCTGATCGGGCCGGTGCTCCGGTTTAACCTCTTCGCCCGCTGGCTCAACGCAATGCAAATTGCCGTCGGGGCGGGCATGGATCTGCCCGCCGCCATAGACCTTGCCGGCGACGCGACCGGATCGGCGGCGCTGCGCCGGGACGGGGCTTCATTCATCGCGGCGCTCCACGCGGGCAGTCGTCTTTCGGCGGTCGAAGTCCGGTTCATTCCCGCGACAATCCCCGCCGCCATTGATTTTTCTTCCGAGCATCACGACCTTTCCGCCACGCTCGAAACGCTCTCCGATCTCTATGAACGTCAGGCCGAGGCCCGGCTCGAACGCGTGCCGGCGGTGTTGATGCCGCTTCTGGTGATCTTCATGGCATCAGCTATCGGCTTCGTCATCGCGGGCCTTATGGCGCCGCTCTTGGCGTTGATACAGGGGATGACCAGTTCGTTTCGTTGAGATCGAATCATGCAGCGGCCGATTGACCTTCAATACGCTGGCCACAACGTCCGGCTCCTGCGCCCCAGGAGCGGGGTTCACCCGTTCATGTGGTTGGCCGCCGCGGTGTTGTGGACGATCGCCGGCGCCGCGTCGCTGTATTTGTTGGCGATGGTCGTCGCCTTCGTCTTCGGCGGGATCTTCAGTTATCTCACTCCCGTCGGCGCGCTCCTTCTGCTGGCCTGCCTGGCCACGCTCTCGGGCGGGATTCGCCGCGCGCGCGACGTGGCGGTCGTGTATTACCTCGAGCAGGCCGTCCGCCTCAACCTCCCGCTGCCTCCCATGATCAGGGCCGCCGAGCAGGGCGAGCGCCGCTCCCTGCGCCGGCGGCTGAAGAAACTGTGTATGCGCCTGGAAGACGGCTGGCCCGTCGCCGACGCGCTGGCCGACGCCGCCCCGGGGCTGCCACGGCGGGTGCTGGGGCTGGTCGAGGCGGGCGAGAATTCCGGCCGCCTCGCGACGGCCCTCCGCCGACTCGTGGTCCAGCACGATCTCATCCCCGCCGGCAACCCGGTCCACCGCATTTTCTACAGGTGGTATCCGCTGATCCTCTGCGCGGGAAGCGGGGGCATCATACAAATGCTCGTCATTTTCGTGCTCCCGAAATACACACAGATCATGCAGGATTTCCACCTGACGGCGCCGCGTTCCATGCGACTCCTGATTTCATTGTCGGACTGGTTGGGCTGGTTCGTCGTCCTGGCCGCGACGCTCATCCTTCTCGTCTACAGCGGGCGGATGTTCCGGCAGATGATTTCGCCGCGCGCCGCATCCCCGGGCCCGCTCCGCGCGCCGCGGGACGTGCTCTGCTGGTATCTCCCCGTCCTCCGCGGCGTATCACGCCATCGGGCGCTGGCCGACGTCTGCCACGTCTGCGCGGACGCGCTCGATGCGGGAATCGGGATCGAAAACGCGGTCGCGGATGCGGCCCGCGTCGGGACCAACGCCGTCCTCGATTGGCGGCTGCGGCGCTGGCACGACCGGATGATCGGCGGCATGCCGGTCGACGAGGCCGCCCGAGCGGCGGGAATGCCGCAACTCATGGCCGGGATGCTCGCCACTGCGCGCAGCGGCGAAGACACGCCCGAGGTCTTCCGCTTCCTCGCCCGCTATTACGAGGCCCGCTTCAGCCGCTCGGCGGTGCTGCTCCGCGGGGCGGTCGTCCCGGGAATCGCGATCGGATTCGGGGCACTCGTCGCCATTGTCGCACTGGGCATCTTCCAACCTCTGGTCGCCATAATGGAGAACCTTTGTCCCGGCATGGGGGTGAGGTGATGCACGACACGGTAACAATCCGCCCCATTCGCGCCCGCGGCTTCATGATCATGGACGCGATCATCGGCACCGCCATCCTCGGCACGATCATGCTCGTGCTCGCAATCGGCATGGGACGCGAGCGACGGGCCGCGGACAGGCTTTCTCAGACCCGGCGCGCCCTTCGGGCGGCCGAAGCCGCCTTGGCGGAATTGCAGGCGGGCAGGCCGACGCCGGCCGATTCCGAAGGGACGGCCGTGGAAATTCACGACGTGACAAGCGAAGGGACCCCGCGGGGATACCGCTGGGTTGAAGTGCAGGCGACATCAGGCGAGCAGTACGCGACGCTGGTCGGACTCGTGCGCATGACGCCGGCCGGAAAGGGGACGCCATGAAATCAGGTCCATTCCAGCGCATCCGCGGGTTCATGCTTGTGGAAATGATGATCGTGATTTCGATCCTGGCGGTCTTCGGCGTGGCCGCGGCGCGCGTGATGCATCTGTGCCTGCGCGTCCCGCAGCAGGCGGCCCAATCGCAGTCGGCGTTCGAGCGGTTCGATGTCGCCGTCAACCGCCTGCGGCAGGACGTATGGGCCGCCCGCTCGTTGCGATGCCCGGACGATACGACGCTGGAAATCGGCGCTGGCGGCCCGGCCGTGGTGTGGCATGTTGAATCCGACGGGGCGCTGAGCCGCACCGTGACGGAGAAGGGCGAGCCGAGCCCGTCGGTCCGGCGATGGGAAAGCCGCGAGCAAATTCGATTCACCGCCGACGGGCCGACGCTCACCCTGACCGTTCTGCAGGATGCAGAGACCACGCGGACCGAGATGGTGAGCCAGCGCCTTCTCGGCGAGGGGAGCAAATGATTTCCACCAACGATTCACTTCGAAGAGCGACAGGGCGACCCGTTGCGATCCGCGTCCGTGGCCCCCGTAGTGCAGGCCTTGCGCCGATAAGAAAGGCCTTCGCCACCGTGACGGCGGTCGTGCTGCTGGCGCTGGCGGCGACCACGCTGGCGGCGCTCGCCGCGCTGTTCTCCGCCGACTATCGGCGGACGCGCGACGCCCGCACAGACGCGCAGCTGCGCCAGCTCCTCATCGCGGGCGCCGGCGACGTCTCTGAGAAAGCCCGGGCATGGCCGGAAAAGCCGCCGGAGGCGCGGTGGGACGTCGCCGTACCGGAGTCGTTGGCCGGGAATGGCGCGCGAGTGACAAATGAGGTGGCGGGAGATAACCAAACCGTCGAAGTGCACGTCACGGCCGATTACCTGGGTCGGACGGCCAAGCAGACATTAAGCTATCGCCGTGGCAATGATCGATGGACGCTGACTGATGCTTCGCTCGACCCAGCGCCACGATGAACCCGACACATCGTTCCGTAATGGATCCGCCCCAGCCCCGGAGGGGCGAAAGACCTTAGCCCACGCGCGAGCCGTGGGTGGCAATAATAGTAAACGCAATCAGCCCCGGAGGGGCGTAAGAAGTGTCGAGTTGCCGGGCAGCTTCCAAACGATTAGGAGCCGCCGTTCACCTGGAGCTCGGCCCATCCGCCCGTTTTAGCGCCAGGGCCGGCCTGGTCCTGCATGAGAGCCGACAGGATTCGAAGCGGTTCTTCGTCCTTTCGAAGTTGCGCCAGTTCCTGCCTGGTGGTCTCCAATTCCTTGCTCAACTGTTCGACCTGCGTCCGCGACCGGGCGAGCTGGTAAGCCGTCCATCCGACCCCGGCGGGAACAATAACCGCGATCGCGGCGACGGCGGTGCAGAGCAGAGATGCAGTCTTCCCGTTCGTATTTTCAGCCATACGGGCTCCTATCAGTGTCTTGCCGTTATCGGCCTTGCGTCCCGCTCCGCATGACTCTGCCGGCATCGATTACTTCTTCTCGTCCGCCGGTTTGGTCGTCGGCCCGCCGTTCAGCGGCACCGACAGGAATTGCTTGACCAGGTTCCCGTTCTTCGCGTCGAACAGGCGGATGCTCCCGTCGTAACCGGCAGTCGCGATCGTCGAGCCGTCCGGCTTCCACGAGATCGCGTAAATCGGGCCCTGGTTCCCGGACAGCGTGAAGAGCTTTTTCCCGTCCCCGGCGGAGTAGACATTGACGTCGTTGATGCTCCCGAGCGCGACCGCGTTTCCGTCGGGGCTGAACGCGACGGCCGTCACGGGGGCGGGTTGCTTTTCGAACGTCCGGAGCACGTTCGTATCATTGCGGCCGGAGGTGCGGCCCTGGTTGTCGGAGATTTTGTAGAGGCGCGCGCCGCCCAAGTCTCCGCCGTAGAGGATCTGCTCCTGCTTGGGGTGGCGGGCGAGGGAGATGCAGGCTTCCAGCGGGTTGTTGATGTCGTCGACGAAGCGGCCGCCGTCCACTTCGATGAGCTTCATCGCCTTGTCGCGGCCGGCGGAGACGAGCTGCTTGCCGTCGAGCGTGAAAGCGGTTCCAAGCACCCAGTCGGCGTGGGCCTTGAAGTCGAGCAGTTCCTTGCCGTCTTCGAC
>JAQGHH010000275.1 GCA_028288945.1 Phycisphaerales bacterium | reverse complement strand
CGTCGTGCCCCTGCCGGCGGAGGGTGGAGGCCAGGGCGTTGTCGCGCATGCAGCTCCCGCAATACATGCCGCCGGCTCCGGCTGCGAGGATGCTGATGTTCATGGGTCTAGTCTCCCTCTCCCTCCTAGGGAGAGGGTTAGGGTGAGGGTGAAGCGTGGTAGTCCAAGAAGCGTCATTTTGTGAGTCCAGCGTTCTCCGCGAATTGTAGGCGGCGCTGTCGGGCGAAACGCGCCGTGTCCCGTTCCAGCGGTCCACCCTCACCCTAACCCTCTCCCTAGGAGGGAGAGGGAACCAGACCAAGGCCTACCGCGCCGGCGTCGCCGTCTGGCGACGCAGGACGCCGCTCTGCACCACCAGACCGCGCCGGGGAAAATAGCGGTCGAGCGTTTCACTCGAAGGGGGCGAACTCAAGAGCGAGCCGATGACCATGAACACCGCGGAGCCGATCACCATGGGCACCACGGTCATCCAGCCGAAGAAACGCAACTGCCCGGCTTTGTTGAGGAACAGCGCCCAGTGCGTGCCCAAGTCCCAGATGTGGATGTCCACGGGCGGGACGACGGCCTTCAGCGGCCGATAGTGCGACTCGAGGTAAGCGGTGAGGACGATGCACGCTGCCACCCACAGGGCTGCAAGCAACGCGCCCCACTTGGTACTGCGCTTCCAGAAGAGGGCCGCGATCATCACCGGCGCGAGCGATGCGAAGCCGGAGAACGCGTACTGCACGGCCAGCTCGAAAATCTGCGGGCGGCGCAGGGCGATCAGGTAAGCGGCGAGGTTTGCGAGAATGATGAAGGTGCGGCCGACGATGATAGTGCCCTTCTCGCCAAAGCGCTTGCGCCCGCCGTAGAAGTCGAACACGTCCTTGGTGAACATGGTCGAAAGGGCCAGGATCTGGTGGCAGTCGGAGCCCATGACCGCGGAAATGATCCCCGCCGCGAGGATGCCGGCCAGCCATGGGCCGACGTTCAGCTTGAGAGTTTGCAGCAGCACGCTGTCGGAGTTGGAGCGCGCCAGCGCGCCGATTTCTTTCACGATCGAGGCTTTGGTGTCGGGCGCCTTGATGGCGTTGACGATCGCGAACAGCTTCGCAGCAAACTGCGGGGGCGTCGGCGGCTCGCGGCTGGCGAGGAGCTCGCTGCGGAACTCCGGGCCGCCTTTCACTTTCGCCAGCGCCTTGATCAGCGCGGGCTCGGGGTGCTGGTCGGGGTGTTCGATCCACGCCCGCATCGTCTCCGAGCCGCCGGCCATCGCGGCGTTGATCTTCGGCTGGCTCACCGCGATCGCGCCCAGGAACACGCAGGGCAGCCAGATCAGCATGATCGATAGCGGATAAAGCACCACCGTCTTTTTGAACGCGGTGACCTTCTTGGCGGTGAAGCACATGATCGCCATGTGCGGGAACATGATCGAGGAAAGCGGGATCAGGATGTAGCTGAGAAAGACCTGCCATGGAATGCCCGGCGGCCCGCCCGGGGCGGTTGAAGGGGCACGGGTCAATAGTGCCGCCTGGGCGGGGTTGCCCATCATCTTTCCGACGGTTTCCGTGAAGTTGATCTTGTGGCCAATGACGCTGAACGCGATCACGCCGAAGCTGAGGAACAGGAGCGTCTGAAAGACGTTGACCAGCACCGCGCCGCGCATGCCGCCGAAAAAGACGTTCCCCATGACGACCAGGGCGACGATCGCGCCGCCCACCGCGTAGGGGATGCGGCCGTCGGTGAGGGCTTCGAGGATCGTGCCGCCGCCCACGATGCTGATGATGAGGTACGGCAGCATCATGGCCGCGGTGAGCAGGAAGATGAAGGTGCCGATCTCGGAACATTCCCAGCGGTCGCGGAAATAGGCGACCTGGGTCATGTGGCCGAACCGTTTGCCCAGCGCCCAAAGGCGCGTGCCGATGAAGAAGAGCGTGAGCGGGATGACGAGGGCCGACGACGTGGCCATCATGCCGAAGACGCCGATGCCGGTGCGGTAGGACATGCCGGAGCTGCCGATGATGGCGAACGCCGTCATGTTCGTGGCGAACAACGAGAGGAAAAAGACGATCGAGCCGACGCTGCGGCTGGCGAGGAAGAAGTCTTCGCCGGTGGACTTGCCTTTTCGGAACGCGAAGATGCCGATGTACAGCACCACCGCCAGGTAGATGAAGATCACGATCGCGGGCAACCATTCGGCCATTTTGAAACGCTCCTACGAGTCGATGTGGGAAGAATCCGGTGATTAGTGGTCGTGGTTCGACCCTGCCGGCTGCGATGCGGGAATTTCGCGCTCGGCGCTTTCCAAATGCGCCGGCCAGGCGAAGCGGACGAACAAGCCCAGCAGCACCGAGGCGGCCACGCAGAACAGGGCGTGATACCAGAGCCCGACGGGCAGGAAGCCGCCGATGGCGCTGATCTTATCCCAATTCCAGAAATCCTGGTGCACCACGATCAACGCGACGGTAAGGAGGCCGAGGACCCATTTCATGAGGTTTTCACTCCCAAAAGCGACAAGCGGTGTAGTCTAGCCATGCAAGGGGCCGCGGGCTATCGTTCGCGGGACATACCCGTCGAAGCAAGCCAGAACACGACCACAGATTACACAGATTTCACAGATTGAGAATTGGACCCGATATGGCTGTCCTTAATCTGTGGAATCTGTGTAATCTGTGGTCGCCTTTGCTTCGACCCGGCGGAGTACCGATGTTGCGGACGTCCGTCCGTACGTCGTGGCAGATGTGTTACCCCCCGCCCGAACGCGGCGTTGAGCGTGCGGGCTGTAAGAAAGGCTCGTCGGCGGGCGACTTGAAGGATGCCCGGCCGCGGCGGACGGATTTTGCGATGGCGGATTGGGATGGCATTGTCAGCCGGGAAGGCCCGGCCGTCTGGCGGACGGCCTATCGGCTGTTGGGCAACCACGCCGACGCCGAGGAATGTTTCCAGGAGACATTCCTGGCCGCCCTCCGGCTGGCGGAGCGCCAGCCGTTGCGCGACGCGCATGCCGCCCTCCAGCGACTGGCCACCGCGCGGGCAATGGATCGCCTGCGGCAGCGCTACCGCCGCCGCGGGCGCGAGGAGGCGGCCGACTGGGAAGCGCATCCCGGGGACCATCCCTCGCCCGGGGAACACGCAGAGACGATGGAGCTTTCCGAGCGCCTCCGCTCGGCGTTGTCCGAGCTGCCCGGCAAGCAGGCCGAGGCGTTCTGCCTCTTTGGCCTCGAGGGATGGACCTACCAGGAAATTGCCGGGCACCTGGGAATTTCGGTCGATAACGTCGGCGTGTTGTTGCACCGCGCCAGGGCCAAGTTACGGACGCTGCTCGCGATCATCGAGGTGCGGCCATGAGTGAGCATCAACAGGGTAAGGAAGACCTTCCGCAGGGCGGCGACGAAGCGCTCGATCGGATGGTCACGGCGCTACGCGATGCGCCAATGCCAGAAGGCCCGTCGCCGCGGCTGGTGCAACAGACGCAAGCCGCGTTGCGCGATGCGGCCGGGCGAGCCGGGCACGGCAGCCTTGGCAGAATCATCCCCTCCGGCTCCCTGCCGCGGTTGGCGGCGGCGATCGTTTTGCTGACCTTGGGCACGATGATTTTCTGGGCGGTTTTCTTCCGTCCAACCAAGCCGCTTCAGACGAAGATCGATCCTCCGAAAGTGGTTCCGCACGATCATGGCGATCATCAGACTGCGCCGACTCCGCCGCCGGTCGTGCCCCTGCCGGGGCCGTCGGTGGCCGAGGGTGTGAATCCCAAGCCGCCCGTGCCGGACACTTCGGGCGTCGAGTCAGTGGTCAATGGGCGGGTGATCTTTGCCGGCGTCCCGCCGGTGATGGCGCAGGTCGCCCAAGGCGCGACGATGGCCGAGTGCGCCAAGCATCACCAGGGCCCGATTTACGATGAATCGATCGTGGTGAACGCGAACGGCACGCTGGCGAACGTGGTGGTCTCGGTTTCCGGCGGACTGCCCGAAGGCGAGTGGTTCCCCGCCCCGGGCGACGCGGCGGTGCTCGACCAGAAGGGGTGCGTGTTCCGCCCGCACGTGCTGGCGGTGATGGTGGGCCAGCCCGTGGTCGTGAAGAATAGCGACCCGGTCCTGCACAACGTGCGCGAGATGGCGGTGAACAACCCATCCAGCAACTTCGGCCAGCCGACGATCGGGGCGACGTCGCTCATGCCGTTCAAGGAGCCGGAAGTATTCCGAGTGAAGTGCGACATCCACCCCTGGATGGAGGCGTGGGTGCGCGTGGTGGACAACCCCTACTTCGCCGTGACCGCCGCCGACGGCGGCTTCACGCTCCGCGGCCTGCCCCCCGGAAAGTATCGCATTAAAGCCTGGCACGAGCGGCTCGGGGTGCGCGAGCAGGAAGTCACGGTCCAGGCGGGGCACGCCGTGACGACCGACTTCACGTTCCACGCGGGCGCGAAGTGAGGGATTTGCAATTCGCGATGGCCGCCAAAAGAGCAAGCATGCGGCTTTGTACACGTGGAGCCAGCCGGCGAGGCGATCACGTGTAAATGAAGGACTTGCCGAAGCGGTTGGAGAATTGGAGGTAATCCGTCGCGTTCACGCGCCCGTCGTGGTTGTAGTCGAAGTAGGTGTTGTAGTTGGCGCTGAGCGAGTTGCTGCCGAAGGCGGCGGAAAACGCAAGGTAGTCGCTGGCGTTCACCCGCTTGTCGCCGTTGATGTCGCCGAAGAGGCGGTGGAAGGTCTTGGTCTGGTCGCCGCCGGCGAGCGGTTGATTGAAGGCGTCGGTCACCAGACCGGCATGCACGGTGGCGGTGTAGACGCCGTCGAGGAGGCTCCCCAAGGCGCTGTAGGGGCTCGTACTCATGATCGGAACGACCCACGTCAGCCCGCCGTCGGAACTGGTCGGCGTGCCGAGGGCGGCCGAGGCGTCCGTCGGCGGTGCTCCGTCGTTGGTGCCGCTTTTACTCCCCGCGGTGTTCAACAGCGCCAGCGTGATCGCCCCGGCGGAGAGCGTCACCGGGGTGGAGAACGTGAAGGTGAGGCTGCGGACCAGCGACCGCTGCTTGTTGCCGTCGTCGATCTGCGTGGAGAGCAAAGTCGGGGCGGCGGGGTTGACGGGGATGAAGTTGGCGACGGCGGTCCCCCAGTTGGCGTCCGCCTGTGTGTTGGCGAACTCGTTGGCCGCCCAGAACGTGCCGTCCGTGGGATCGACGTTGATGCCGCTGAGATCTCCGGCCCGTCCGCCGGAAAAGTCCTGGTAGTTCGCGAGCCCGGTGCCGCCCGGGACAAGTACTGGCGTTTCCATCGTGCCGTCGGCGTCGCTCGGAAGCCGGCCCGTCACCCACATGGACATGAAGTCGTTGCCGGCGTCGGTTCCGGACCTCATATAGCTTATCCCGAGCGCTCCGGACGGATTGATGTCGATGCCGGGATAGGTGATGTAGGTGTTATCGCCCGCACTGATCCGGCCCTGCTGGGAAAGGGCCGGCGTGCCGCTACTGAGGTCAATCGCGTACCACTGCGCCGCGTCCTGCGTCGAACCGACCCCAACGATATGAGTCGCGACGAGCAGATTATTCTGCTCGGCGGATTTGAGAATCCGCGAGTCAATGTCGGTCGTGATGACCGAGCCGTCGGGATTAAGCGGGGAAACCGCTTGATCGTACGGCGTGACCGCCAGGTTAGTCTTGGCAAAACCGGCGGCGGCCGACAGTACGCCGGTCATTTTGTAGACGTCAATCGAGGAGTTGTCGCCGTGTTCGGTCACGAGCCACATCGGGTCGCCGGGGGCCGAAGTGTGCATGGTCGTCGGCCGGACACTGAAGTCGTCGAGGTTATTCCTGAAGACCTGCGGGGCGGCGACGGCGTTGAACAAGTCGGGCGCCTTCACCGAAACGACCTGGGTGTGCCCGCTGGGCCCGGTCGTGCTGAACATGTTGAGCGTGAAGACCAGTGCGTCGGCGTTGTAGCCGAAGTTCCCCGGGTAATCGGCGTCGAATCCGCTCTGCGTGGTGGAGATCCTGTAGAAGACCCAGTCCGTTGCCGTGAGCGTGGACGGGCTGCTGCTCCTGGAGACGGCCAGATCGAAGGTGCTGACGTGCGTGGTGAAATTGACATCCTGGTCGCCCACGATGAAGCGGCCGATCTGCTCGTCGTAAACAACAATAGGGTCCGAGAGAGTGGAGCCGGAGTCGGCTCGCGTCAAGCCACCCCTCGTGAACAGGAAATGGGGTAGCCCATCAGTTGTGCCGCCGGCCCCGGTGCTCTTGGGGTTGTAAATGGCGATCGTCTGGTTGACGGTCTCCACGTAAACGGAAGGCCCGGCCGCGCCGCAGGTATCGGGCGGAACGAAGCCCCCGCTCTGATTGAAGCTCAGTGCGGAATAGCCGTTGCCGCCATTGTTAAGAATACTGACAGAGAGCAGTAAACGCCTCTCAAGCATCTCCGCCGTGTGCCGAAGGGCGGGGGCGCGGTGCCGCTTTGCCTTGGGGTGTGCAGAGTTTGAAAACTGCGGACCGCGATACAGCCGCTTCAGCGCCATGGGTGGTCTCCCAACAAAGGACTCGCAAACACAACCTAGAATTGCCAGATACGCAGCCAGGCAGGAATGGACTTGGTTGGACAATCTGAGACGAGCGACCAGATCGGATTACTATTCAATGGTCCTCCCCTTCATGGTCGGGATGCCCTTCCTTTTAATGGGGACTTCCATATGGACGTCTGCCGACGACCCTCGCCCGCCACTTTGCGTATGCTTTTGCGTATGCTACCGAAGTTTGGAATTTTGACAAAGGTTTTTCTCGGCTCCCGATTTCTGCACTCCTTGGCAAGAGAGCGAAATTGAAAGGTATAACCTGAGTCGCTTTTTCACCTTTCTCCGAAAAGTGCCCTGCTTGTAGCAATTCGGGGGCTCGCCGCACGCTTATCTTATTGGGCCACACATGCGGTGATAGCCAGGTGACGGATGCTTCTGGTGAGCCGGGGTACTTGAGGCGCTCTTTCCCTCGCGTGACCGCTGTTCATTTGAGCGCCGTGCCTTCTCCGCTTACGCTTGACGCCTCATGACCACTGCCCGCTTCATCCCTCGATTTTTCCTGATCTTCCTCCTGACGGCCCCCCTGCTCTGTTGCGGGTGTGAATCGCTGATCGGCGGGCGGGCGCAGAAGGTGGACCTTTCGACGCCCAAGGCGGCGGCGCTCGATTACCTGAAGGCGATCGGGCGCGGGGACGCGGCCACCGCCAGGGCGGCCAGCACGGGGACGGGCGAGCAGATGCGGTGGGTGGACGGGCTCGCGGGGTTCGTTGACGGAATGCGGAAGTTCGACGCAGCGCTCACCGCGAAATTCGGCCAGGTCATCACGCAGGCGAACGTCGACATGCGCGACTCGCTGCAGACGCTGGCGGAGGAGCCGGTGGGGCTGGTGGAACAGGGATCGGAAGTCATCAACGGGGAAGAGGCGTGGATCGATACGCCGCGGAAGGGGTTCACTTCCCATTACCAGTCAACCTATCGCCTGCGGCACACCAGGGAGGGGTGGCGGGTGGATCTGGTCAAGACGTACGCGCCGTTCCCGGCGAACCAGTTGGCGGAGAAACTTCCGGGCGTGACGGCCAGCTTCCGCCGGTACGGAGAATTCGGAGACGTGTTCCGGGCGACGGCGGGCGACGTGATGGGAGGGCGCTTTCATTCGACGGACGAAGCCGCGCGCGGCCTGGCCGAGCGGATGAAAGAGCTGCTGCAAAACGCCGGTGAGTGAAACTCCGGGCGCGGGAGTCAGATTTTCATGAGGGCTTCGATCTTGGCGGCACAGATAAAATCGTTCTCGGAGAGCCCGCCGACGGAGTGTGTGCTGTAGCGCACACGGACTTTGTTGTACCCCACTTCCAAATCAGGATGATGGTCTTCGCGGTGCGAAATCCACGCGGTCGCGTTCACAAACGCGATCGATTCGTGATAATTCTTGAAGCGGAAGGTTTTCGTGATCTCGCCGCCGGCGCGTTCCCATCCGGGGATTTGAGCCAGGAGTGCCGTGATCCGGGCGTCGTCGAGCGGTTTGCCGCCTGCTTCGCAGGGCTTGCAGCTTTGGCGGGCCAGGGCGCTGGCGGAGGAATTGGGGTCGCTCATGGGAAAGCTCCTTCGTTTTTCATTATAATGATTCTAGATGCGATGGGTCATCGGTGACATTCACGGCATGCTGCGCCCGCTCGACGCGATTTTGCGCGCGGTGCGGGCGCGCGACGCCGCGGCACGGTTCATCTTCGTGGGCGATTACGTCAACCGCGGGCCGGAATCTCCGGGCGTGATCGACCGGCTGCTGGGGCTGAGTCACGCCACGTTTCTCCGCGGCAACCACGACGACATCTTCGACCTGATCCTCAACGGCCGCTGCTACATCAGCCATGAGGAATCTCCCGACGCGCTGTCGGCGTTCAGATGGTTCATGAATCACGGTCTGGCCGACACGCTGATGGCGTACGGCGCGGATTGGGCGGAGCTGGAATTCCTGGTCCGTCATCCCGACGCGGCCCGGCTCAAGCGGGTGTTGGACGCCGTCCCGCAAAAGCACCGTGATTTTATCCGCTCGCTGAGGGCCGTGGCCGAGTACGACGATTTCTTTGTCGCGCATGCGTATTGGGAAGTCGACGAGCCCGACAACTCTCCCGACCTGGCCGGCCGGCTGCTCGCCGACCCGCGGCTGCGGCAGCAATTGCTGTGGGGCCGGTACACGGACGAGCAGATCCGCCGCAAAAAGCGATGGAAACGGACGGGCTATTTCGGCCACACGCCGGTGAACAACTACCGCCGGGAAGGCGAGCCCCTGCCGCTGAAGGGCCCGCAGATCGTGTTGCTGGACACGGGCGTGGCGCTGGGCGCGCACGGCCGGCTGTCGGCGGTGTGCGCGGAGACGGGCGAGATTATCCAATCCGACCGCGCCGGCGCGGTGTTGCGGCCAGCGCCTTAGCGAGGGTTGCAGTACCTTTCAGGGGAAGGCGGAAGCCGATTGTAGAACGGCGCTAACATTGCGATTTGTAGGGTCCGCATTGCGGACCATTTCCGCTTCGCTCGTACAACGTGGTCCGCGGTGCGGACCTTGCTGGTCCGACCGGATAATTTGTCTGTGACTTTCGGAGCCGGGCCGTGTCGGCCCGGTCGGAGCGAAGCTCCGTCAGACTCCCTCACCTTCGTGCTCGGGGGAGAGTGTTGGGTGACGGGGAGCGTGCTGCGTATTGCGTGAAGAGGCATAGGGATCGTAGGGCGTACTTTAGTACGCGTTTCCCGTTGACCCGGGAAACGCGTACTAAAGTACGCCCTACAGTACGCCCTATGCTCCTCAGTAATGAAAGTGCAACTCGGCGTTCCGCCCCTCACCCTATCCCTCTCCCCCGGGTACGAGGGAGAGGGGACCGGGGCGGCCGGAGAGCGTGACAAGAGACGTCAATTGCATTTGCGGCATTTCGTGGCGTTTCCTACCTTGGCGTCCGTGGCGTTCATTTCCTCGCCTTGAGCAATAAGTAGTTATGTCGGCGACACAGTGAACTTGCTACGACTTTCAACCGCGCCCGAGAGGCCCTTGATCGAGGTGCCGCTCGGGTTCAGGGCCAGGTCCAGGTCGGAGCCGGCGGCGGTGAAGGTCACGCCCCCCACGCCGAAGGACGGGTCGGTGAACGCCCCCACCGAGAAGCTCGTGGACCCGGTGCCCACCGTGATCGTGAACGTCCCGAGGT
>JAQGHH010000256.1 GCA_028288945.1 Phycisphaerales bacterium | reverse complement strand
TCACCGGCGACGTCTTCGGCTCGGGCAAGTGCGACTGCGGTTGGCAGCTCGCCACCGCCATGCAGACCATCGAACGCGAAGGCAAAGGCGTCCTCCTCTACCTCCGCCAGGAAGGCCGCGGCATCGGCTTGGCCAACAAGCTCCACGCCTACGCGCTCCAGGAAAAAGGCCTCGACACGGTCGAAGCCAACGTCGAACTTGGACTGCCGGTGGACAAGCGCGACTACGGCATCGGCAGCCAGATTCTCCGCGACTTGGGCTTGCGGAAAATCCGTTTGATGACCAACAACCCGAAGAAAATTTACGGCATCGATGGTTACGGCCTGCAAATCGTCGAGGAAGTGCGATTGCAAAGTGAAGCCGGGGAACATAATCGGAGATATCTGGAAACGAAACGGGAGAAGTTGGGGCACAAGCTGTAAGAGGAGTACTGGTGCTGAATGCTGCGTGAAGTCGTAGTGAAGTCGTAGGGCGTACTTTAGTACGCGTTTGCGTTCGCGGGGTAGGCGCGTACTAAAGTACGCCTACGAAATGAGCCTATACTCCCGCGGCTGCTTTCATCTTCTGCCCCTCAGTTCCTTCTTCACGCAGCACGCAACGCAATTACTGCGACCCCTCTCGGCCACTCCCCTCGCGTCGATAGCGCAGAACCGTCGCCACTTCAATGACGGGCGAGATCGTCAACCAGATCACGATCGCGGCGATCAAGCCGGGCCAAAAGAAACCCGCCTCCCACGCCAAGCCCCATACCAACGTGCCGCCAATGGCCACGAGAATCGTCTCCAGGACGATCACGCGAACCAGCCGCAGCGCGGATGGTCGATCGGTACGCGAATAATTCATGGCGGCAGGAGGGTCCGGGTCACGCATTGAGCCTCGCAATTCGAATGCGACACCAAACGGATTGTAGGCCCAGCTTTTCATGCCGAAAGGGACTGTCAGGAGAACGTGCCGATCCACGTGTCGGTGTTAAAGCCCGGATGGCCGGTCGTGAAGATGAGTTCGTTGCCCAGGTCTTTGAGAATTCCCGAGGTCCGCTTCTTCGGGAGCGGCGCGAGTTGGGTCCACGTGTTGGTGGTCGGATCGTACGCGGTGATCTGACTGGTCGGGATGTTGTAAGCGGTTTCTCCGCCGCCGACGATGACGCGGTTGGCGAAGACGTCCACGCCCGACATGATGAGCGCCCGCGGCGTCGGCAGTGACGCGACGGCGGTCCATTTGTCGGTCGCCGGGTCGTACACCTCGACGGTGCTCAGCGCCGTCTCGTTCGCGTCCTGATTAGCCGCCCCGCCGATCGCATAGACCTTGCCATCCAGCCCGCTGGCGCCGACGTGGTTTCGCGCGGTGGGGATGGACGCTTTGGCGACCCATCCCGCCGCGAGGTTGTTCAGGTCGAGCGCCCAGTGGTCGTGGCGGTCGGTGCGCCCAATGTCCGCGCCGCTGAAATAGTGGAGCACCTGCCCCACGATGGCCATGTTTCCGGCGCCACGCCCCTGCGGGAGCGCCGGCATCGCCTTCCAGGTGTCGTTGACCGTGTCGTAGCGCCACACCGCCGTGGTCGCGAAGATCTGGTAATTGTGAACCGTGTCCGGCGGATATCCGCCGGCAAGGTACACGTATTGCCCGTCCACCGCCGTCCCCGTATGCGTGGTGCCCACCGGCATGTCCGTTTTTCGCGACCACGAGTTGGTCGTCGGGTCGTAGCAATACACCCGCGTGCTGGGGAGATAGGAGGTGTCGGTGTATCCGCCGAACACGTACAGTTTCCCGTTCACGCCTTCGCCCATCGCCTCGGTGAGCCCGACCGGAATCGGCGCGACCGCGTGCCAGGAGAGCGTGGACAAGTTGGGTGTCGGCGTTGGCGTTGGAGTCGGCGTAGGGGTGGGGTCTGGCGTGGGGGTGGGCGTCGGGTCGGGTATCGGCGGCTGGCTTACGGCATTCTCTGTGATGTCGATAAAGGCCAGCCGATTGGTTTTCGACTTGGGTCCGCTGGTCAGCGAAATCATGCCGTCGGAAACGGTGATCAGAAAGGTGCTCTCGAGCCACCGCTGCTTGCTTGTGGCCCTGCCGTCCAGCACCGGCGAGCCATTGACCACGACCTGCGACCGTCCCCAGCCAATAGTTCCATCCCCCGTGGCGACATGAACGGTGTACTCTCCGTTGGGAACCTGAATTTGCCATGAATCCGCCGGCCGGCGCTTGGTTGCAAGCCGGGTGACGGCAACGGTTTCAAACCGCAAGTCCTGGGCCAGTTTCGTCTTGTGGAAGCGCATCTGCTTCGATTCGTTGGCGTTCCACCCGTAGACAAGGCCATTACCCCGATCGCCATACACGGCGCCGGTGTCGGCGACGTAGCCGGCAGGAACAGCAACCTTCGCAGGCTGGAAGTTAACGTGGGCTACGAACGCGCTGAGGAGCCGGCGATCCTCCAGTTTCTCAATCCACTGGCTCCGCACCGCATCTCCCATCACTGCCTTTAAAGAGCGCTCGCGAACTGATTTCATATGGCTGAGTATACCCCACCCCTCCTAAGCCGGCGAAGGCTCGTTTTTAAGCCGGATTCGGAAAGAACATCATTATCGTAAGACCCCGACCGGTCTTCGTCAGCGACGTGGCTATGCCACATGGCTTTGGCGGCCTATTCCAACTTCTCCCTGATGTCCACTTGCGGGCCGATGATGCGGACGGTCATTTCACCGCTCGCGCCGGGGTCGGCGGTGGCGCTGCCCCACGCCAGGGCGAATTGCTCCAACTGTTCCTCGGCGTGGAATTTCTCGGAAACGCCCAGCACCACTTCCGTCGCCTTCAAATCCCTCGCCGCACAGGCGATGGCGTAGAGCGGATTGTTGGTAGGGATCACCACCGGGAAGACCTGTTTGCCAACTTCCTCGGCGACCGTCACGATACGGGTCAGCAGGGCGCGGTCGCCGTCGTCGATCTGGGTTTCTTCGGGGGTGATGCCCTGCGTCATCGGCGGAAGCACCTTGCAGGTGACCACGACGATGTCGCGCGATTTGGTGTCGGTTTCGCGCATGACCATTTCCAGCACCGGCAAACTCCGCGGGCCGCGGGCCGCGACCAGCACGGGGTTGGCGTGCTCGAGGCCCACCGATTCCACCGTCACCTGCGGGCTGGATTTCTCGTTGAACTGTTCGAGGTGCTCGTGACTCGCGCCCTTCCTGCGGCGGTGGGTAATCGTCTCGGAGACGATGAACGCGATCAGGAACATCAGCGTGAACCCGACGCCCCAGATCGTCGCGGTCTTCTTGGTCACGAGGTTGATCAGCGCGGTCGAGAGCAGCACCACGCAGACCATGATGATGCCGATGGGGATGTCGATGTA